>NZ_JABULD010000058.1:0-15593 GCF_014060985.1 Pseudomonas sp. MD195_PC81_125 | reverse complement strand
GTATCGATTGATACGGGGCATTTCCGTTTAAGCGCTGAAGACCCGCTTGTGGCGGGTCAGACAACGTCAGGCAACGGCTTCGCTGCGCTTGCCCAGCAGGCGATCGCAGACCACGGCGACCACCAGGGTCATCACGCATGGCACCAGCCAGGCCAACCCCTGCTCGCTCAGCGGCAGGTGCGCCAGCTGCGACGGCATCCAGTCAGCCAGACCGGCGCCCTTGAGCGCGTCGATGGTGCCGAACAGGAACGACACCAGCATGACCGGGCCGAGGATCCGCCCGTGTTCATGCCAGAAGTCCTTGCAGAAACTCAGAGCCACCAGAACGATGCACGGCGGGTAGATTGCGGTCAGTACCGGGATGGAGAACGCGATCAGCTTGGTCAGGCCCAGGTTGGACACCAGCAGCGAGAACGCGGCGAGGATGATCACCAGGGTCTTGTAGGACAGCGGCAGCACGCGGCTGAAGTATTCAGCGCAGGCGCAGGTCAGACCGACCGCAGTCACCAGGCACGCCAGCGAGATCAGCACCGCGAGGAAACCGCTGCCCAGCGAACCGAAGGTGTGCTGCACGTAAGCATGCAGCACCGCCGCGCCGTTGGTGGCACCGACCGCGACTTCATGGCTGCCGGAACCGAGGCGGAACAGGCTGATGTACACCAGCGCCAGACCGACACCGGCGATGAGGCCGGCAATGATCGCGTAACGGGTGATCAGTGCAGGCGACTCGACGCCACGGGAGCGGATTGCGTTGACGATGACGATGCCGAACACCAGCGCGCCGAGGGTATCCATGGTCAGGTAACCATTGATGAAGCCTTGGGAGAACGGTGCCGCGACGTATTCAGGCGTGGCCTGGCCAATATCACCGGCCGGCAAGGCGAACGCGGCGATGCCGAGTACCGCCAGGGCGATGATTTTCAGCGGCGCGAGGAAACGCCCCACGGTATCGAGCAGACGGCCCGGATACAGCGAGATGAAGAACACCAGCAGGAAGTACACCGAGCTGTAGAGGAACAGCGCCAGCGGCTTTCGCCGGTCAGTGGCGCCAGACCCACTTCGAACGACACGGTCGCAGTCCGCGGGGTGGCGAACAATGGGCCGACCGCCAGGTAGCACGCCGCGGCGAGCACACCACCGGCGATCTTGCCGATCGGGCTGCTCAGCGCATCCATCGCACCACCGACCTTGGCCAGAGCGACAACGGTGACCACCGGCAGACCGACTGCCGTGATCAAAAAAGCCCAGCGCCGCCATCCAGACGTTAGGTCCGGACTGGAGGCCGACGATAGGCGGGAAAATGATGTTGCCGGCCCCGACGAACAGGGCAAATGTCATAAAGCCCAGTGCCAGGATGTCCTGACCTTTCAAAACTTTCATTAAGGAAATACCACACTACTGAATCGGAATTTAGAGGGGGATTTCCCTGTGGGGTTAGGGAAATGCTGTCAGTCCGTATGGGGCTGACCCGTTTAGCGCGTTGCATGCCTTGTGGGCGGCAGACGCAAAAATGGCTGCTAGCCTAACGAATTTGTCTGACAAACGCACTGTTTGAGGGCGAACTATCCGATACACGACGTGTCCGTGTCGCGTTTACGCATCTATTTTTCCTGCGGAGCACTCTGCAGGAAGAACCAGGACATGTAGCGAGGGGATTTATCCCCGATGGGGCGCGCAGCGACCCCGATTGAGACCGTATGGTTTTTTCAGACTGAGCGCACTCACGGGATCAGTGGGCCGCTTCGCAGCCCATCGGGGATAAATCCCCTCGCCACAAAAACCCATATATTTTCCAGATTGCAGAAACAACAAAGGCCACCCGAAGGTGGCCTTTGTCTGGTGAAGCGTCAGTCAAGCACGAGGCTTACTTGACAGCCCAACCGGTCAGCTCGGCCAGGGCCTTGCCGATGTCTGCCAGCGAACGCACGGTTTTTACGCCTGCGTCTTGCAGCGCAGCGAATTTCTCGTCTGCAGTGCCTTTGCCGCCCGAGATGATTGCGCCAGCATGGCCCATGCGCTTGCCCGGAGGAGCAGTCACACCCGCGATGTAGGAAACAACCGGCTTGGTCACGTGTGCCTTGATGTAGGCAGCCGCTTCTTCTTCAGCCGAACCGCCGATCTCGCCGATCATCACGATCGCTTCGGTCTTCGGGTCTTCCTGGAACAGCTTCAGGATGTCGATGAAGTTCGAACCCGGGATCGGGTCACCACCGATGCGACGCAAGTCGACTGACCGAAACCGGCGTCAGTGGTCTGCTTCACAGCTTCGTAGGTCAGGGTGCCGGAACGCGAAACGATACCGACCTTGCCTGGCAAGTGAATGTGACCTGGCATGATGCCGATCTTGCATTCGCCTGGAGTGATCACGCCTGGGCAGTTAGGGCCGATCAGGGTAACACCCAGCTCGTCGCACTTAACTTTAGCGTCCAGCATGTCCAGGGTAGGAATGCCTTCGGTGATGCAGACGATCAGCTTGATGCCGCCGAACGCTGCTTCCAGGATCGAGTCCTTGCAGAAAGGAGCCGGAACGTAGATCACGCTGGCGGTAGCGCCAGTGGCTGCGACTGCGTCTTTAACGGTGTTGAACACTGGCAGACCCAGGTGCTCGGTGCCGCCTTTGCCCGGAGTTACGCCACCAACCATCTTGGTGCCGTATTCGATGGCTTGCTGGGTGTGGAAACTACCTTGCGAACCGGTAATACCCTGGCAGATAACTTTGGTGTCTTTATTGATCAGGACGCTCATTATTTGCCCTCCGCAGCTTTGACAACTTGTTGAGCAGCGTCGGTCAGGCTGGTAGCAGCGATGATGTTCAAACCGCTTTCTGCCAGTACTTTAGCGCCCAGCTCAGCGTTGTTGCCTTCAAGGCGAACAACAACCGGGATTTTCACGCCGACTTCTTTCACGGCGCCGATGATGCCTTCGGCAATCATGTCGCAGCGAACGATGCCGCCGAAGATGTTGACCAGTACTGCAGCGACATTGGTGTCGGACAGGATGATCTTGAAGGCTTCGGTCACGCGCTCTTTGGTAGCACCACCACCTACGTCGAGGAAGTTGGCTGGCTTGCCGCCGTGCAGGTTGACGATGTCCATGGTACCCATGGCCAGGCCGGCACCGTTGACCATGCAGCCGATGTTGCCTTCCAGGGCTACGTAGTTCAGTTCGAACTTGGCAGCGTGCGCTTCGCGCGGATCGTCTTGCGACGGATCGTGGAAAGTCTTCAGCTTAGGCTGACGGTACATGGCGTTGGCGTCGATGTTGATCTTGGCGTCCAGGCAGTGCAGATCGCCGTCAGCCTTGATCACCAGCGGGTTCACTTCCAGCAGGGCCAGATCGTGATCCTGGAACAGTTTGGCCAGACCGACGAAGATCTTGGCGAACTGGGCAACTTGCTTGCCTTCCAGACCCAGTTGGAACGCCAGCTCGCGACCCTGGAATGGCTGAGCGCCAACCAGTGGATCGATAGTGGCTTTCAGAATTTTTTTCTGGCGTGTCGTGAGCGATTTTCTCGATGTCCACGCCACCTTCGGTGGAGGCCATGAACACGATGCGACGGCTCGAACGGTCAACGACAGCGCCCAGGTACAGCTCTTTAGCGATATCAGTGCACGATTCAACCAGGATCTTGGTGACTGGCTGACCATTGGCGTCAGTCTGGTAAGTCACCAGACGCTTGCCCAGCCACTGCTGTGCGAAGGCCTTGGCGTCTTCTTTGTTGCGAACCAGCTTGACGCCGCCCGCTTTACCGCGACCACCGGCGTGGACCTGGGCTTTGACAACCCACTCGCTGCCGCCGATTTTGTCGCAAGCTTCTGCTGCTGCTTCCGGGGTGTCTACTGCGTAACCAGTGGAAACTGGCAGGCCGTATTCAGCGAACAGCTGCTTACCCTGATACTCGTGAAGATTCATGCTTTTTTACCGTCTTCGTTAGGTACTGCGCATTCGGCGCTGCGCTCTTGATGAGTGCCGCGCCACCTGTGACTGCTGCTTGCGTAGCCATCCGGTTACCCGGTTCAGCTACGCAAGACTGCGTCCAGCGGACATTCCGCGGTGAGACTTGCTCGCAAGGCTCACGACGGGCCGTTACCGCCGTGGTTTCTTATTGTGTGTCTTAACGCTTCTTGCGGTTGGCAATGTGGATGGCGCCGCCATTCACCGCCAGAGCAGCTTCGTGCAAGGCTTCAGACAGGGTCGGATGGGAGAAAACCATCATGCCCAGGTCTTCAGCGCTGGTGCCGAATTCCATACCGATCGCGCCCTGCTGAACCAGTTCTGCAGCGCTCGGGCCAATCACGTGCACGCCCAATACGCGGTCGGTCTTGGCATCAGCGATGACCTTGACGAAACCACCGGTATCGTTGGCGGCCATGGCACGGCCGGAAGCGGCGAACGGGAAGGTGCCGACGTTAACTTCAACGCCTTCGGCTTTCAAGGCCTGCTCGGTTTTGCCAACCCACGCGATTTCCGGGTGAGTATAAATAACCGAAGGGATCAGGTCATAGTTCATCTGGGCTTTGTGACCCTTGATGCGCTCGACAACCATGATGCCCTCTTCCGAGGCCTTGTGCGCCAGCATCATGCCGCGCACCACGTCACCGATGGCGTAAACGCCCGGTACGGTGGTGGCGCAGTGATCGTCAACGTGCACGAAACCGCGCTCGTCCAGGGTCACGCCGCTGTCGGCAGCCAGCAGATCAGTGGTCACCGGACGGCGACCAACGGCTACGATCAGCTTGTCGAAAGTGATGGTCTGTTCGCCGTTGGCATCGGTGTAGTTAACAACGACTTCGTCGCCGTTCACTTTCGAACCGGTCACGCGAGCGCCCAGCTTGATGTCCAGGCCCTGTTTGGTCAGGGTTTTCAGTGCTTCCTTGGAAACAGCGGTGTCGGCTGCCATCAGGAAAGTGTCCAGAGCTTCCAGGACAGTCACTTCTGCACCCAGACGCGACCACACCGAACCCAGTTCCAGACCGATCACGCCAGCGCCGATCACGCCCAGACGTTTAGGGACGGCCTGGAATTCCAGAGCACCCGTCGAATCGACGATGACTTTCTGATCGACCGGAGCCGGTGGAATGTCGATCGGACGCGAACCTGGGGCCAGGATGACGTTTTCGGCTTCGATGACTTCAACCGAACCGTCCGGCTTGGTGACTTCGACTTTCTTGCCAGCCAGCAGCTTGCCGTGGCCCTGGATCGAGGTCACGCCGTTGGCCTTGAACAGGGTGGCAACGCCGCCAGTCAGGTTCTTGACGATGCCAGCCTTGCGGCCAACCATCGCAGCGACGTCCATTTTGACTTCGCCGGTCGAGATACCGTGAACGTTGAAGCTCTCTTTGGCTTCCTTGTACTTCCAGGAGCTGTCCAGCAGCGCCTTGGACGGAATGCAGCCGACGTTCAGGCAAGTACCACCGAGGGCCTGTTTGCCTTCAGCGTCGGTGTACTTCTCGATGCAGGCAGTGGTGAGACCCAGCTGCGCGGCCTTGATGGCAGCAACATAGCCGCCAGGGCCGGCACCGATCACTACTACGTCAAATTTCTGCGACATTCAAAAAATCCTCTTTAGCGAAAAGCTTCAAGCCGCGCGCTGCGGGCCGTACCGCCGTTGCCGACGGTACGCCACCCGCAGCGCATGGCTGCTTCTATCAGATATCCAGCAACAGACGAGCCGGATCTTCCAGCAGGTTCTTGATGGTCACCAGGAAGGTTACAGCTTCTTTGCCATCGATCAGACGGTGATCGTAGGACAGTGCCAGGTACATCATCGGACGGATCACGACCTGACCGTTGATGGCCATAGGACGCTGGATGATGTTGTGCATGCCCAGAATCGCTGCCTGCGGCGGGTTGACGATCGGGGTCGACATCATCGAGCCGAAGGTACCACCGTTGGTGATGGTGAAGGTACCACCGGTCATCTCTTCCATCGACAGTTTGCCGTCACGGGCTTTTTTGCCGAACGTGGCGATGCCGCCTTCGATTTCAGCCAGGCTCATCAGCTCGGCGTTACGCAGAACCGGAACAACCAGACCACGGTCGCTGGAAACGGCAACACCAATGTCGGCGTAGCCGTGGTAAACGATGTCTGCGCCGTCGATCGAAGCGTTGACCGCCGGGAAGCGTTTCAGCGCTTCGGTGGCCGCCTTGACGAAGAACGACATGAAGCCCAGGCGTACGCCGTTGTGGGACTTCTCGAACAGGTCCTTGTACTTCGAACGCAGGGCCATGACTTCGGTCATGTCGACTTCGTTGAACGTGGTCAGCATGGCCATGTTCGACTGGGCTTCAACCAGACGCTCGGCAACCTTGGCACGCAGACGGGTCATTGGCACGCGTTTTTCAACGCGGTCACCGGCAGCGAATACCGGGGCAGCAGCGGCCGGAGCAGCAGCTTTCGCAGGAGCGGCAGCCGGAGCGGCTTTCTTCGCGGCAACAGCAGCCACCACGTCTTCCTTGGTCACACGACCGCCTTTGCCGGTGCCGGCAACGGAGGCGATGTTGATGCCGTTCTCTTCAGCCAGCTTGCGCGCAGCCGGAGCAGCAACAGGATCGTCTTCGCCTTCGGCAGCAGCCGGGGCAGCGGCAGCAGCGGCCGGAGCAGCAGCGGCGGCTGGAGCAGCGGCAGCAGCGCCACCTTCAGTGATGGAGCCCAGGACTTCGTCGGACAGAACGGTGTCGCCTTCGTTCTTGACGATTGCGCCCAGCACGCCGTCGGCGGTAGCCAGCACTTCCAGTACGACTTTGTCGGTTTCGATGTCGACGATCAGTTCGTCACGCTTGACGGCGTCGCCCGGTTGTTTGTGCCAGGTGGCAACGGTGCCATCGGCAACCGATTCCGGGAAAGTGGGGGCTTTGATCTCGATAGCCATTATCTGTGGTTCCTTAAATTCGGTTTCAGGTGCGCGAAGGCGTTAAACGGTAAACGCGTCTTGCAGCAGTTTTTCCTGCTGCTCGGCGTGCATCGATGCGTAACCACATGCAGGTGCAGCAGAAGCCTCACGGCCCGCGTACTCGAGTACGAGAGATTTGTTGAGGTTACCGATGCTGCGACGCAGGTGGTGCTGGCTGCAGTACCAGGCGCCCTGGTTCATTGGCTCTTCCTGACACCAGACGGCCGCTTTGGCGTTGGTGTAAGGCGCCAGGACTTCTTTCAAGTCGTCCTCAGGGAATGGATACAGCTGCTCGATACGCACGATGGCGATATCGTCACGGCCTTCGGCACGACGTTTTTCCAGCAGGTCGTAGTAGACCTTGCCGCTACACAGAACAACACGCTCGACCTTTTTCGGGTCCAGGGCGTCGATTTCCGGGATCACGGTCTGGAACGAACCTTCGGCCAGATCTTCCAGAGTCGAGACGGCCAGCTTGTGGCGCAGCAACGACTTTGGAGTCAGAACGACCAATGGCTTGCGCAGCGGGCGAATCACCTGACGGCGCAGCAAGTGGTAGATCTGCGCCGGCGTGGTCGGCATGCACACCTGAATGTTGTGCTCGGCGCACAGTTGCAGGTAACGCTCAAGACGTGCCGAGCTGTGCTCAGGACCCTGACCTTCGTAGCCGTGCGGCAACAGCATGGTCAGACCGCAGAGACGGCCCCACTTGTGCTCGCCGCTGGTGATGAACTGGTCGATAACAACCTGTGCACCGTTGGCGAAGTCGCCGAACTGGGCTTCCCAGATCACCAGCGCGTTTGGCGTGGTGGTCGAGTAGCCGTATTCGAAGGCCAGTACCGCTTCTTCCGACAGGAACGAGTCATACAGGTCAAAACGTGGCTGACCTTCGTACAGGTGTTTCAGCGGAATGTAGGTGCCGGCATCTTTCTGGTTGTGCAGCACAGCGTGACGGTGCGAGAACGTACCGCGGCCGATGTCCTGACCGGTCATGCGGATCGGGTGACCTTCGAACGCCAGGGTCGCGTACGCCATGGTTTCGGCGTAACCCCAGTTGATCGGCAGGCCGCCGGCTTGCATCTTCTGACGGTCTTCGTAGATCTTCGCAACCTGACGCTGAACCACGAAGCCTTCCGGAATTTCCAGCAGCTTGGCAGACAGTTCCTGCAGGGTCTTGAGATCGAAGCGTGTGTCGTGACGCGCAGTCCAGGCGTGGCCCAGATACGGACGCCAATCCACGAACAGCTCTTTGTTCGGCTCTTTGACCAGCGATTTCACCACGTGCAGACCGTTGTCCAGCGCGTTGCGGTACTCGTCGACTTTCGCCTGTACACGCTCTGCGTCGAGCACACCGGCCTGAGTCAGACGATCAGCGTACAGCTCACGGGTGGTGCGCTGCTTGGTGATCTGCTGATACATCAGCGGCTGGGTGCCGCTTGGCTCGTCGGCCTCGTTGTGGCCGCGACGACGGTAGCAGACCAGGTCGATCACCACGTCACGCTTGAACTGCATGCGATAGTCGATGGCCAGCTGGGTCACGAACAGCACAGCTTCCGGATCATCACCATTCACATGGAGGATCGGTGCCTGGATCATCTTCGCAACGTCGGTGGCGTACTCGGTGGAACGCGAGTCCAGCGGGTTGCTGATGGTGAAACCGACCTGGTTGTTGATCACGATGTGCACGGTACCGCCGGTCTTGAAACCGCGGGTCTGCGACATCTGGAAGGTTTCCATGACCACGCCCTGACCTGCGAATGCAGCGTCACCGTGGATGGAGATCGGCAGAACCTTCTCACCGGTCGGGTCGTTACGACGATCCTGACGGGCGCGAACCGAACCTTCTACCACCGGGGAAACGATTTCCAGGTGGGACGGGTTGAACGCCATGGCCAGGTGAACTTCACCGCCGGCGGTCATCACGTTGGACGAGAAGCCCTGGTGGTATTTAACGTCACCGGAACCCAGCTCGACCTTCTTCTTGCCTTCGAACTCGTCGAACAGCTCGCGCGGGTTCTTGCCGAAGGTATTGACCAGCACGTTCAGACGGCCACGGTGGGCCATGCCGATGACGACTTCCTTGGTGCCGTAGGAACCGGAACGCTGGATCAGTTCGTCGAGCATCGGAATCAGGCTTTCGCCGCCTTCCAGACCGAAACGCTTGGTGCCCGGGTATTTGGTGCCCAGGTATTTTTCCAGGCCTTCACCGGCAGTCACGCGCTCAAGCAGGTGGCTCTTGATATCGGCGGAGTACGTCGGACGACCGCGCACGCTTTCCAGACGCTGCTGGAACCACTGGCGCTGCTCGGAATCGGTGATGTGCGTAAATTCAGCGCCGATGGTGCGGCAATATGTCTGCTGCAACGCTTCGTGAATTTCGCGTAGGCTCGCTTCCTCTTTGCCGATGAACAGGTCGCCGGCACGGAAGGTCGTATCAAGATCGGCATTGGTCAAGCCGTAATGATTGATCGACAGGTCTGCAGGTGCAGGACGCTGCCACAGCCCCAGCGGGTCAAGCTGGGCTGCCTGGTGGCCACGCATACGGTAGGCCTGGATCAATCGCAGCACTTCAACTTGCTTCTTCTCGTGCTCACTGCTCACGCTCCCGGCGGAAACCGGTTGAGCGCGGCGCTGGTTCTTTGCCAGCAGCACGAAATGATCGCGAATTGTGGAGTGCGAAACATCAGTGGCAGAGCTGCCGTCGGCAGGCAGCTTCTGAAAGTAGGTGCGCCACTCTTCTGGCACAGCGTTAGGGTCGTGCAGGTAGAGCTCATAAAGCTCTTCCACATAGGCAGCGTTTCCACCTGAAAGGTAGGCGCTGTTCCACATGCGCTGCATCACGCTTTCTTGCATGCTTGGTCACCCTCGGTTAGGGGAACACCATCGGCGTCAATACCGAGCAAACTTGCAGAAGTCCGAATGCAGCGACCAAAACAAGCCACTTAGGATCACGCTGATAGTCCGGGTACCAGCCCGGATGCCCCTGCTTGTCTCATTTCTTCAAAATAAGAGCTGCAGCTTGTGGCTACTGCTCTGGTTATAGCCATGACGCGGGTTGAAGCCCGCGCCACAGCCTCTTCGTTACAGCGGTTCTACGGTTACAGCAGCTGAATCACACGCCGCTCGAAAGCAGCATGTTACGGATGTGACCGATGGCCTTAGTCGGGTTCAGGCCTTTCGGACATACGTTGACGCAGTTCATGATGCCCCGGCAGCGGAAGACGCTGAACGGGTCATCGAGCGAAGCCAGACGCTCGGACGTCTTGGTGTCACGGCTGTCTGCCAGGAAGCGGTACGCTTGCAGCAGGGCAGCTGGACCCAGGAATTTGTCCGGGTTCCACCAGAAGGACGGGCACGAGGTCGAGCAGCAGGCGCACAGGATGCACTCGTACAGACCGTCGAGCTTTTCACGCTCTTCAGGGGACTGCAGACGCTCGATGGCCGGAGCCGGCGTGTCGTTCTGCAGGTAAGGCTTAACCTTCTCGTATTGCTTGTAGAAGATGCTCATATCGACAACCAGGTCACGGATAACCGGCAAACCTGGCAGCGGACGAACGATCAACTTGTTGCCTTTTACGACAGCGGACAGCGGCGTGATGCACGCCAGACCGTTCTTGCCGTTGATGTTCATGCCGTCGGAGCCGCAGACGCCTTCACGGCAAGAGCGACGATAGGAGAAACCCTCGTCCTGCTCTTTGATCAGGGCCAGCACGTCCAGCACCATCAGGTCTTTACCACCGGTATCGACCTGGAATTCCTGCATGAACGGCGCAGCGTCCTGATCAGGGTTGTAGCGATAAACACTGACTTGCAACATGGCGATCACCCTTAATAAGTCCGGACTTTAGGTTCGAAAGTCGGAACAGTCTTCGGCGAGAAGTTTACGGCACGCTTGGCGACGCGTTTCTCACCCGGGAAGTACAGGGTGTGGCACAGCCAGTTTTCGTCGTCACGGTCTTCGAAGTCTTCACGGGCGTGAGCGCCGCGGGACTCTTTACGTACTTCGGCCGCGATGGCGGTAGCTTCAGCCACTTCCAGCAGGTTTTGCAGTTCCAGAGCTTCGATACGCGCAGTGTTGAACGCTTGCGACTTATCGTTGATCTTCACGTTGGCGATACGCTTGCGCAGATCGGCCAGCTGAGCGATGCCCTTCTGCATGTATTCGCCAGTACGGAATACACCGAAGTAGTTCTGCATGCAGCTTTGCAGCTCGCGACGCAGGGTTGCCACGTCTTCGCCATCGGTACGGCCGTTCAGCGCGTTCAGACGCGACAGGGCTGCTTCGATGTCGGCTTCGGTAGCGTCGTCGTATTCGATGCCGTCGGTCAGCGCCTTTTCCAGGTGCAGGCCGGCAGCGCGGCCGAATACCACCAGGTCGAGCAGCGAGTTGCCGCCCAGACGGTTGGCACCGTGTACCGATACGCAAGCCACTTCACCTACCGCGAACAGACCAGGAATGATCTGATCCACGCCTTCGGCGTTCTGAGTGATCGCCTGACCATGAATGTTGGTGGCAACGCCGCCCATCATATAGTGGCAGGTCGGAACCACCGGAACCGGAGCAACCACCGGGTCAACGTGGGCGAAAGTCTTCGACAGTTCGCAGATGCCTGGCAGACGGCTGTGCAGCACTTCCTCGCCCAAGTGGTCGAGTTTGAGCATTACGTGGTCGCCATTCGGACCGCAACCGTTGCCGGCGATGATTTCTTTAACCATCGAGCGAGCAACCACGTCACGACCAGCCAGGTCTTTCGCGTTCGGAGCATAACGCTCCATGAAACGCTCGCCGTGCTTGTTGATCAGGTAACCACCTTCACCACGGCAGCCTTCTGTAACCAGTACACCGGCGCCGGCGATGCCGGTCGGGTGGAACTGCCACATTTCGATGTCTTGTACCGGTACGCCAGCACGCAGCGCCATGCCAACGCCGTCACCGGTGTTGATCAGGGCGTTGGTGGTGGAGGCGTAGATACGACCGGCACCGCCAGTGGCCAATACGGTGGCCTTGGCGCGGATGTACGAAGTTTCGCCGGTTTCGATGCAGATCGCGATCACACCGACGAACTCGCCTTCCTGGTTTTTCACCAGGTCGACAGCGTAGTACTCGTTCAGGAACGTGGTACCGGCTTTCAGGTTGCCCTGATAAAGGGTGTGCAGCAGCGCGTGACCGGTACGGTCGGATGCTGCGCAGGTGCGAGCAGCCTGGCCGCCTTTACCGTAGTCCTTGGACTGACCACCGAATGGACGCTGGTAGATACGGCCTTGCTCGGTACGCGAGAACGGCAGACCCATGTGGTCCAGTTCGAAAACGGCAGCCGGGCCTTCCTGACACATGTATTCGATAGCGTCCTGGTCACCGATGTAGTCGGAACCCTTGACGGTATCGTACATGTGCCAGCGCCAGTCATCGTTCGGGTCAGCGGACGCGATCGCGCAGGTGATGCCGCCCTGGGCGGATACAGTGTGCGAACGGGTCGGGAAAACCTTGGTGATCACCGCAGTCTTGTGACCGCCTTGTGCCAGTTGCAGCGCAGCGCGCATGCCGGCACCGCCACCACCAATAATGATGGCGTCGAAAGAAATCGTTGGAATGTTAGCCATGACTCAGATACCCCAGAGAATCTGCACACCCCAGACGAAGTAAGCGAACATCGCAACGCCGCATACTGCCTGGAAAAGGAAACGTACTGCGGTCGCGGACTTGCCCAGCGCCATTGGCGTCAGGTAGTCGGTCGCGATGGTCCACATGCCGACCCAGGCGTGAGCGCCAAGGGCAACGAGGGCCAGCAGACTGAAGATACGCATCCCGTTGTGAGCGAACAGGCCGTGCCACTGGTCGTAGCCAATGCCCGGATTCACTGCAAGGTATCCGATCAGAAAGATGAAATAAGCCGCGAGAACAACCGCAGACACACGTTGCGCCATCCAGTCATAGAGGCCCGAACGCGAAAGGTTCGTAACGCTGGTTACCATATCCAAACTCCTGCCAGAACGATCAGCACCACGGAAACCGCGATGATAATTTTCGAGCCCAGGCGGCCGCCTTCCAGCGTCTCACCGATGCCCATATCCATGATCAAGTGGCGCACACCGGCTACCAGGTGATACAGCAGAGCGGACAGGAGGCCCCATGCTACGAACTTGGCCAGCGGGCTGGTCAAGCATGCCTTCACGTCGGCAAAACCTTCCTCGGAACCCAGAGACTTGCCCAATGCATAAAGCATGAAGCCGATACCCAGGAAGAGGATGATGCCGGAAACACGGTGAAGAAACGACGTAACGCCGGTGATGGGGAGTTTGATGGTCCTTAGGTCTAGGTTTACAGGTCGTTGGCTTTTCACGGCTTTTTTTTCACACTGAAGAGCCCCTAACAATCAGGGCAAAGTTGTTGGGGAGTGCACTGGTCAGGTAACCACCACCCAGGGATGCGACCCCCAATAAAGCAGGCCCAAAAGCCCTTGGCGGTCGGTGGCCGAGTATAGACAGTTAGGCTACTAATGACAACGCAATCACCTACCCCAAATAGCTGATTGCACAAGTCGTATAAAAGGCGTAAATGGCAGTCAATTTCGAGGAAAAAGTGCGCTTAAAGCCTTCTGGAGCAAGACTTTAGGCAAATTGACATTCGAATTTATCTCACTATAGTGGTGCGGGCCCTGCGTGGGGGGTCTGTCTGATGGTTCAAGCATAAATAGGAGGCCACATGGCTGACAAAAAAGCGCAGTTGATCATCGAGGGCGCAGCCCCCGTCGAGCTGCCCATTTTAACCGGCACCGTTGGTCCCGATGTAATCGATGTTCGGGGCCTGACGGCCACGGGCCGCTTCACTTTCGACCCGGGTTTCATGTCGACCGCCTCGTGCGAATCGAAGATCACCTATATCGACGGCGACAACGGCATTCTGTTGCACCGCGGCTACCCGATCGAACAGCTGGCTGAAAAGTCGGACTACCTGGAAACCTGCTACCTGCTGCTCAACGGCGAATTGCCGACTGCAGAACAGAAGGCCCAGTTCGTCAGCACCGTGAAAAACCACACCATGGTTCACGAGCAGCTGAAAACCTTCTTCAACGGCTTCCGTCGCGACGCCCACCCGATGGCCGTCATGTGCGGCGTAGTCGGCGCCCTCTCGGCCTTCTACCACGACTCCCTGGACATCAATAACCCGCAGCATCGCGAAATCTCCGCGATCCGTCTGGTTGCCAAGATGCCAACCCTGGCAGCGATGGTTTACAAGTACTCCATGGGCCAACCCATGATGTACCCGCGCAACGACCTGACGTACGCGGAAAACTTCCTGCACATGATGTTCAACACCCCGTGCGAGATCAAACCGATCAGCCCGGTACTCGCCAAGGCCATGGACCGGATCTTCATCCTCCACGCCGACCACGAGCAGAACGCATCGACCTCCACCGTGCGCCTGGCAGGATCTTCGGGTGCCAACCCGTTCGCCTGTATCGCCGCCGGCATCGCCGCACTGTGGGGCCCTGCCCACGGCGGTGCGAACGAAGCCGTTCTGACCATGCTTGACGAGATTGGCGATGTTTCCAACATCGACAAGTTCATCGCCAAGGCCAAGGACAAGAACGACCCGTTCAAGCTGATGGGCTTCGGTCACCGCGTTTACAAGAACCGCGATCCTCGCGCGACGGTCATGAAGCAGACCTGCGACGAAGTACTGAAGGAACTGGGTATCAACAACGATCCGCAACTCGAACTGGCCATGCGCCTGGAAGAGATCGCGCTGACCGACCCGTACTTCATCGAACGCTCGCTGTACCCGAACGTCGACTTCTACTCGGGGATCATCCTCAAGGCGATCGGCATTCCAACCAGCATGTTCACCGTGATCTTCGCCCTGGCACGTACTGTCGGCTGGATTTCGCACTGGAAAGAAATGCTCTCCAGCCCGTACAAGATTGGCCGTCCGCGCCAGTTGTACACTGGCTACGAGTCGCGTGACATCACCAAGCTGGAAGACCGCAAATAAGGCTTGTCTTGCGATAATGTCTTGAAGTTGTATCGGGAACGGCCTCTATTTATATAGAGGCCGTTTTTGTTTGTGTGGTCGCAGCGGCCTGTGGGCCGACTGGCTTTTGGGTGTTTGTGGGCACATCCGTTGCTGCGGGTGCTGCCGCTGGCGGTTTCGCTCTTACAGCGAGTCACCTTTTCCAGACGCCGAAAAGGTAACCCAAAAGGCTTTGCCCCGGCGTACGGCACTTCGCTGAGGCTCAGTGTTCCCTCGCTACGGTGTCCATCCGGGGGCATCGCCTACGGTTTGCTTCGCTGCACCTCCTCTCGATGTATGCGGCTTCGCCGCATGGCGCTGCGCGCCTTCCCCCTGATGGACACCTTCGCTCGGCCTGCCGATGGGGCAAAAATCAAAAGCCAGATCAAGAGCCAAAGCCAAAGCCAAAGCCAAAGCAGATCAAAAGATCGCAGCCTTCGGCAGCTCCTACATGGGATCGGTGTTTTCAGTTAGAAATTGGTCGGCTGTCAGGCCGCCATCGCTGACAAGCCAGCTCCCACAACTCTATTCGTGCACACCCCATGCGGCGAAGCGCCCCACTCCACACGATGAGCGTTAGCTCGAGTACCGCTCTTGATCTGAGGGCCCGTCGGCAGGCTGAGTGGAGGGATTTATCCGGGGGTGGGAGCGCAGCGACCGTTTGGCGCAGCCAAACACAGCGAGAGRAG
>NZ_JABULD010000264.1:0-9000 GCF_014060985.1 Pseudomonas sp. MD195_PC81_125 | reverse complement strand
AGGGCAACACAGAATTATCTGTGTTGCCCCGGGTTTTAGAAGAAGCCCAACGGATTGATGTCGTAGCTCACCAGCAGGTTTTTTTGTCTGCTGATAGTGATCGAGCATCATCTTGTGGGTTTCACGGCCGACGCCGGACTTCTTGTACCCGCCGAACGCGGCGTGCGCCGGGTACAGGTGGTAGCAGTTGGTCCATACGCGACCGGCCTTGATCGCGCGGCCCATGCGGTACGCGCGGTTGATGTCGCGGGTCCACAGGCCGGCACCGAGGCCGAACTCGGTGTCGTTGGCGATCGCCAGGGCTTCGGCTTCGTCCTTGAACGTGGTGATGCTCACCACCGGGCCGAAGATTTCTTCCTGGAACACGCGCATCTTGTTGGTGCCCTTGAGCAGGGTCGGCTGGATGTAATAGCCGGTCGCCAGATTGCCCTCGAGTTTTTCCACCTGGCCGCCGGTCAGCAGCTCGGCGCCTTCGCCCTTGGCGATTTCCAGGTACGACAGGATCTTGTCGAATTGCTGCTCGGACGCCTGGGCGCCAACCATGGTGTCGGTGTCCAGCGGGTCACCGCGTTTGATCTGGCTGACTTTCTTCATCACCGCTTGCATGAATTCGTCATAGATCGATTCCTGGACCAGGGCACGGGACGGGCAGGTGCAGACTTCGCCCTGGTTGAAGAACGCCAGCACCAGACCTTCGGCAGCCTTCTCGATGAAGCTCGGCTCGGCCTGCATGATGTCTTCGAAGAAGATGTTCGGCGACTTGCCGCCCAGTTCCACGGTGGAAGGAATGATGTTCTCGGCGGCGCATTTCATGATGTGCGAGCCGACCGGGGTCGAGCCGGTGAAGGCGATCTTGGCGATGCGTTTGCTGGTGGCCAGTGCTTCGCCGGCTTCTTTGCCGAAGCCTTGCACCACGTTGAGCACGCCCGGTGGCAGCAGATCACCGATCAGCTCCATCAGCACGCAGATGCCCAACGGCGTCTGCTCGGCAGGTTTGAGCACCACGCAGTTGCCGGCGGCCAGTGCCGGGGCGAGTTTCCACGCGGCCATCAGCAGCGGGAAGTTCCACGGGATGATCTGGCCGACCACGCCCAGCGGTTCATGGATGTGATAGGCCACGGTGTTGCCGTCGATTTCGGCCGCGCTGCCTTCCTGGGCGCGCAGGCAACCGGCGAAGTAGCGGAAGTGGTCGGCCGCCAGCGGGATGTCGGCGTTGAGGGTTTCGCGGATGGCTTTGCCGTTGTCCCAGGTTTCGGTGATCGCCAGGGTTTCGAGGTTCTGTTCGATGCGGTCGGCGATTTTCAGCAGGATCAGCGAGCGCGCCTGCACCGAGGTTGCGCCCCACGCGTCGGCAGCGGCGTGGGCGGCGTCCAGTGCCTTGTCGATGTCTTCGGCAGTGGAGCGGGGGAATTCGGCAATCGGCTGGCCATTCACTGGCGAGGTATTGGTGAAGTACTGACCTTTGACAGGCGCGACGAACTCGCCGCCGATGTAGTTACCGTACTTGCTCTTGAACGAGACTTTGGCGCCTTCAGTACCGGGGTGAGCGTAACGCATGATGTTGTTCTCCTTGGCTTTGTACTTATTAGAGAAACGCGCAAGTGCGCTTGCTATAAGCGTAGAGCAAAGGTCGGGCCATTGCCGCGCAAGGCAGGCAAATCAAGGTCTTGCGTAGTTTGTGTCGGACGGGCGGGCGCAGCCTGTGATGATTTCGGTACAGAGGGGGTGACAGTTTGTACCGCTTTTGGCACAGCCTGTGACCGGCTGGTCTTGCCAGCATTGCAATGCGTCGATGGCTGGAGGATGCTGACTGCCAATTGTCCAGATGCACCCTTGTGGTGAGGGGATTTATCCCCGATGGGTTGCGAAGCAGCCCCAATAAAAAATTGTGGCGACTCAGATTCACCGCGCATGCCGGATTTACGACTGCTGCGCAGCCGATCGGGGATGAATCCCCTCACCACAAGGTATGTGCCAGCCAATAAAGAGGCGGTACTGATCTCGGGGAGAATAATAAGAAATGCACGACAACCATTTGAGTCGCCATGCCCAGCAGGTTCTCACCGTCAGTCAGGGCAAGCCGCACCTGCACGGGCCGGGTGCCGATCCGTCGATTGCCCGTTCGTGGCTGCGCTGTCTTGAGGACTACCACCTCGATCCGGCCCTGACCATGGCGCCTACGGTGCTCGAACATGGGCGCGTCCTCGAAAGCCGCGAGCGTCTGCAACAGGTGTTGCAGATTGCCGGCAATGAAATGAGCAGCCTGCATCAACAACTGTCCGGCGCCGGTCATGCGGTGCTGTTGACCGACGCGCGAGGAGTGATCCTCAACTGCGTCACCGCACCCGCCGAGCGCAAGATATTCGAACGCGCCGGGCTCTGGCTCGGCGCCGACTGGAGCGAAGCCTGCGAAGGCACCAACGGTATCGGCACCTGCCTGGTCGAGCGCCAGGCGCTGACCATCCATCAGGACGAACACTTTCGCGGTCGCCACACCGGCCTGACCTGCTCGGCGAGCCCGGTGTTCGACCCGCACGGCGAATTGCTCGCAGTGCTCGATGTATCCTCGGCGCGCCACGACGTTTCGCGCCAGAGCCAGTTCCACACCATGGCGCTGGTCAATCTGTCGGCGAAGATGATCGAGAGCTGCTATTTCCTGCGTTGCTTCGATAACCAGTGGTTGCTGCGTTTTCATCTGCAGGCCGAATCCGTCGGCTTGTTCAGCGAAGGGCTGCTGGCGTTTGACGGCGAAGGGCGGATCAGCGCGGTCAACCAGAGTGCGCTGAACCTGTTGGGGCATATTCGCGGTGGTTTGCTCGGCAAGCCGGTGGAAGCGTTTTTTCGATTGCTCGCTGGACGAGTTGCTCGGCCGTGCCAGCGCCAATGCCAGCGCCAGTTGGCCGCTGCGCACCCGCGATGGGCGGCATCTGTTTGCCTTGCTGCGTGGCGAGTCGCGCAAACCGGCGAAGATCATGCCGGCCCCGGTCGTGGCCAAAGCTCAGCCACTGGCGGGCATCTGCCTCGGTGACGCCGCGCTGCAAGCGGATTTTCGCAAGGCGCTGCGCGTGTTCGAGCGCGACGTGCCGCTGCTGATCAATGGCGAAACCGGCTCCGGCAAGGAAGCCTTCGCCAAAGCTGTGCATCATGCCAGCCAGCGTGCCAACAAAGCCTTCGTCGCCCTCAACTGTGCGGCGATCCCCGAGAGCCTGATCGAGAGCGAACTGTTCGGTTATCGCGGTGGCAGTTTCACCGGCGCGCGCAAGGACGGCATGCGCGGCAAGTTGCAGCAGGCTGATGGCGGCACCTTGTTTCTCGATGAAATCGGTGACATGCCGCTGGCGCTGCAAACCCGTTTGCTGCGTGTGCTGGAAGACCGGCAAGTGGTGCCGATCGGCGGCGAGCCGGAGGCGGTCAACGTGCGGATCATCAGCGCCACGCACCGCCATCTGCTGGAGCGGGTCGAAGACGGCAGTTTCCGTGAAGACCTGTATTACCGGCTTAATGGACTCGAAGTTGCGCTGCCGGCGCTGCGCGAACGCAGTGATAAATCGCAGTTGCTGGATTTCCTGCTGGCCGAGGAGGCTGGCGGCGAGACAATCGTGATTGACGAGGCGGCACGTCAGGCGTTGCTGGCGTTCAACTGGCCGGGAAACGTGCGGCAGTTGCGCAATGTCCTGCGTACGCTGGCGGCGTTGTGCGATGAAGGGCGTATCGGGCTGGACGATTTGCCGGCGATGATTCGCCAGGCGCGGCCGCCGTTGGAGCTGAGGGCGGCTGAGTCCGAGCATCCGCTGGCGGACGCCGAACGCCTGGCGTTGCTCAATGCGCTGGAGCAAGCGCGCTGGCACATGACCCAGACCGCGCAGCAGCTCGGGGTCAGCCGCAACACCCTCTACAGAAAGCTGCGCAAACACGGAATCGCCCGAACCGCATAAATCCCCCTGTAGGAGCTGCCGGAGGCTGCGATCTTTTGATCTTGTTTCTTTACAGGATCAAAAGATCGCAGCCTCGTTGCACTCGTCAGCTCCTACAGGTGGGGTGATGGTGATCAGCTAAAGAGTGCGATTTCCCCCTCCCTGCGCTAACCTGCGGCGATGTTTTACGAGGTCGACTATGCACATTCATATTCTGGGTATCTGCGGGACTTTCATGGGCTCGATGGCGGTTCTGGCCAAAGAGCTGGGCCACCACGTGACCGGCTCCGACGCCAACGTCTATCCGCCGATGAGCACGCAGCTTGAGGCCCAGGGCATTCAACTGACCCAGGGCTACGACCCGGCCCAACTTGATCCGGCACCGGATCTGGTGGTGATCGGCAATGCCATGTCGCGCGGCAACCCGGCGGTGGAATATGTGCTGAACAAAGGCCTGCCGTACGTCTCCGGCCCGCAATGGCTGGCCGATCACGTGCTGCAGGGACGCTGGGTATTGGCGGTTGCCGGTACGCACGGCAAGACCACCACCAGCAGCATGCTCGCCTGGGTGCTGGAACACGCCGGCATGAGCCCGGGGTTCCTGATTGGCGGCGTGCCGCAGAATTTTTCGGTGTCTGCACGTCTGGGCGGCACACCGTTTTTCGTCATCGAGGCTGACGAATACGACAGTGCGTTCTTCGACAAGCGTTCGAAGTTTGTCCACTACCGTCCGCGCACTGCGATCCTCAACAACCTTGAGTTCGATCACGCCGACATCTTTCCCGATCTGCCGGCCATCGAGCGGCAGTTCCACCACTTGGTGCGCACCATTCCGAGTGAAGGTCTGGTGATTCACCCGACCACCGAACCGGCCTTGCAGCGCGTGATCGAGATGGGCTGCTGGACTCCAGTGCAAACCACCGGTGCCGGCGGTCAGTGGCAGGTCAAGTTGCTCAAGGACGATGGCTCGGCGTTCGAAGTGCTGTTCGAAGGTGAGTCCCAAGGCACCGTTGAATGGGAATTGACCGGTCAGCACAACGTCGCCAACGCCTTGGCTGCTCTGGCCGCGGCGCGGCATGTCGGTGTGGTGCCTGCGATGGGCATTGCCGGGCTGAGCGCGTTCAAGAACGTCAAGCGCCGGATGGAGAAGGTCGCCGAAGTGCGCGGCATCACCATCTATGACGACTTCGCCCACCACCCGACGGCCATCGCCACCACCCTCGATGGCTTGCGCAAACGCATCGGCGACGCACCGCTGATCGCGATTATCGAACCGCGCTCCAACTCGATGAAGCTCGGCGCGCACCGTGACGGTCTGCCGGACAGCGTGGTCGATGCCGATCAGGTGATCTGGTATGCCCCGGCCAACCTCGGTTGGGATCTGGCAGCCACCGCGGCACTGTGCAGCGTGCCGTCGATTGTCAGTGATTCGCTCGAAGGCATCATCGAACGGGTGAAGAGCCAGGCTCAGCCCGGCACCCACGTGGTGATCATGAGCAACGGCGGCTTCGGCGGCCTGCACGGCAAACTCGCCGAGGCACTGCAATGAACATGTTCGCCCAGAGCGGCGGTCCGGAACGCATCACGCTGGCGATGACCGGCGCGTCCGGCGCGCAGTACGGTTTGCGCCTGCTCGATTGCCTGGTGCGGGAAGATCGCGAAGTGCACTTCCTGATCTCCAAGGCCGCGCAACTGGTGATGGCCACCGAGACCGATGTCACGCTGCCGCCAAAACCGCAGATGATGCAGGCTTTTCTCACCGAGTACACCGGAGCGGCTGCCGGGCAGATCCGTGTGTACGGCAAGGAAGACTGGATGTCGCCGGTGGCCTCGGGCTCCGGCGCGCCAGCGGCGATGGTTGTGGTGCCGTGTTCCACCGGTACCTTGTCGGCGATTGCCACCGGTGCCTGCAACAATCTGATCGAACGCGCAGCGGACGTCACCTTGAAGGAGCGTCGCCAGTTGATTCTGGTGCCGCGCGAGGCGCCGTATTCGAGCATTCATCTGGAACACATGCTCAAGCTGTCGAACATGGGCGTGACCATCCTGCCAGCGTCGCCGGGCTTCTATCATCAGCCGCAGACCATCGACGACCTGATTGATTTCGTTGTCGCGCGGATTCTCAATCTGCTGGGTATTCCTCAGGACATGCTGCCGCGTTGGGGCGAGCATCATCTGAGCAGCGATGAATAAGCTGCTGACGATTGTGCTGGCGCTGCAACTGGCCGGCTGCGCCACCGCGCGCACGCTGGATGCAGCCAAACCTGGCGCGCCAGTGGTGTATTCCGGAACGCGTCTGGATTTGTATGCGATGAATGGCGGGTGCTGTGCGATGGATCGCTTCGGCGCTGAGGCGCCGAGCTATCCGGGGGTGGACCTGCCGGCGAGTGCGTTGCTCGATACGCTGCTGTTGCCGCTGTCGTTGCTGACCGTGATCGGCGTCGGGTTTCAGGCGACGGGTGGATTGTAGGGGAGTGCTGCGCACTCCATTCGCGGGCAAGCCACGCTCCCACAGTGATTGATGTCGTGCGACAGGTTTGTGTTCGCTGGAGACTACTGTGGGAGCGGGCTTGCCCGCGAAGAGGCCAGCCCAGGCACCACAAAACTACTTGCCGAGCTTGCGCAGCTCATCCGACTCGACGATCCGCACCCCATCCTGTTCTTCCAGCGCCAGACGCCACATCGCCCTGGCCAGTTGGCAGGCTTCGATGCCGCGGTATTTGCCGGGAATCAATTTGGAAAACGGCGCGGCCAGCTGTTCGCCCAGGCGCGGCTCGGTGCGATCGCCCAGCAACAGCGATGGTCGGCAGATAGTCAACTGCGGCCAGTCTTGCGCGCGCAATGCCTGCTCCATCTCACCTTTGACCCGGTTGTAGAAAATCGACGATTTCGGATCGGCGCCCAGTGCGCTGATCACGATCAGGTGCCGCGCGCCCATCTCCCGCGCGCGTTTGGCGAACGCTACGACCATGTCCAGATCCACCGCGCGGAACGCGGCTTCGGAACCCGCCTGTTTGATGGTGGTGCCGAGGCAGCAATAGGCGATATCGACGCGACCACTGAGCTGCGGCAGAAACGCCTGCGGGTCGCCCACCGGGTTTTCCAGGTGCGGATGTTCCGCCAGCGGCCGGCGGGACGGGGCGAGCACGCGGGTGATCGTCGGCTCGTTGAGCAAACGGTCGAGCAGGTGCTCACCGGTCAGTCCGGTGGCTCCGGCAAGCAATACGTGCTGAGGCGTCAAGTACATAGTGTTTCTCCCTTGATACTGTTCAGCTTAGTTGCTGTTTGTGGCTCCGTCGTTCAACGCAGCACTCTGCAACGCTTTTCTGGCCTGCTGCTTACGCAGCAGTTGCCAGTGCGCCAGCACGGTTTTCGGTGCCCAGATCTGCGGCTCCGAGGCTTCGAAGTTATCCGCCAGTTCGCGCTCGGCGACGGTGGCCTTGGCCAGTTTGAAGGCTTGCTCCAAGTCGTCGGTCTGGTTCAGCGCCTGAGCGAACAAGGCGTCGCCGAAGTAGGTGAAGTTGGCTTCTTCCGAGCAACCGAACGACACGCGGTCGGCGCGCGAGGCGGTCATGATCAGGGTGCGCTCATCTTTCAGGGCGGGGATGAAACCACCGGAATAGCACGATGAAATCACGATCACCTTGTCGCGGTTTTTCAGCGGTGCCAGCACCGTGGCGAGTTCGTCGGCGGGCAGATCGGCCAGCTCCATGCGCGGCTGGTCGAGCACCAGTTCGTGTTCGGCGGTGCCGTGGCTGGTCAGGTAGATGAACACCAGGTCTTCCGGGCCGCTGCGCTCGGCCAGGGTCTGCGCGGCGCGGCGCAGGTTTTCGCGGGTGGCCATCGGCCGGTCGGTGAGGTGGTCACGGTGGTTGACCAGACGGATCTGGCCGTAAGCGCCGAAACGTGTGGTGAGCATGTTGGCGACGTAGTCGGACTCGCGCAGGAACACGCTTTGCTTGCCGTCGCCACCGAGGGTCAGGGTGTACAGCTCCACCGCCGGGGGTCGAGGCGGGCACGGCGGCCAGCGCGTTATCGAGCAGGCGGCCCTGGGCCAGCAAGCCGAGTTCGAGGGTGTCGGGCAGCAGCTTGCCGTCGGCGTCACGCACGCGCTGGCCGTTGATCCAGGTGCCGCTGAGTACGGTGCCGTCGGTCAGCACCAGGGTGCCGCGCCCGGCGTAGCTGTCGCTGTCGAACTCGCCGATGTAGAAGCTGCCGTCAGACAGGTTCAGGCGGCCCTGGCCGCTGAAGCGCCAGTCATTGAAATAGCCGATGTAGTGGCTGCCGTCGGCGCCGATCAATTCGCCCTTGCCGGTCAGCGCGCCTTCCTTGAACTGGCCGAGCCAGACGTCGCCGTCGGCGTTTTCATAGCGACCCTTGCCGTGCAGTTGGCTGTTCTTGAAGCCGCCGACATAGATGTCGCCATCGGCGCTGTTGAAGGTGCCATTGCCTTCGAGCTGGCCGTTGACGAAATGGCCGCTGAAGGTGTTGCCGCTGGCATCGCCGCGCTGGCCTTCGCCGTTGGGTTTGCCGTGGGCGAACTGGCCCTGATAGGAACTACCGTCGTCCATTTCCAGACGCCCCAGCCCGGAATACTGGTCAGCCTTGAACTCGCCACGGTAAGTCATGCCGTTTTCTTTGAGCGTGCCTTCGCCATCGCGTCGGCCCTGCTTGAAACCGCCGGTGTAACTGCTGGCGTTGGTGGTCAGACTGCCTTGGCCGTCGAACAGGCCCTGCTGGAACTGGCCGCGATAAACCTCGCCGTTACTGCCGTGCCATTCGCCCTGGCCATGCCATTGGCCCTTGTCGAATTGTCCGGCGTACCAACTGCCGTTGGGATAGTCGACGCGGCCCTGGCCTTGCAGCAAGCCGTTGACCAGTTCACCGCGATAGCGTCCGCCGTCCGGCAGCCTTGCATCCGGGGGCAACAGCGATTCGCCGTCGCCGCACGCGGTGAGCATCAGGGTCAGGGCAAGGGGTGCAAGAGAAGCGAGTGGGCGCATAGCGGGATCCGGGCAATTAGGCGACCGAGTATGCCGCAGCCATGTGACCTTATACAGCCGGGAAAACAGCGCGGATGCGAAAC
>NZ_JABULD010000687.1:0-20137 GCF_014060985.1 Pseudomonas sp. MD195_PC81_125 | reverse complement strand
CTGCCGAAGGCTGCGATCTTTTGATCTTTTGATCTTTCAGGCCTGAGCGTCAGCCTCGGCGATCTGCGTCCACAGCGCCGGGCCACCGGCCGACTTGGCGATGATCTCGAGCCGCGCCAGGTGCTCCGCCAGCTCGTCTTCCGTCGCCCGGATGATCCGCGCAGGCTGACGATTCGCCGGCAGACGACGGATTTCGGTGGCGGAGTTGTCCGCGCCCTCGCCCGTGCCATTGCCGTCGGAAGCGTTGCCGGCCAGCGACAGGCTGGTCTGGCCACCGGTCATGGTCAGGTAGACGTCGGCGAGAATCTCCGAGTCGAGCAAAGCGCCGTGCAGTTCACGGCCGGAGTTGTCGACGCCATAACGCTTGCACAAGGCGTCGAGGCTGTTGCGCTGCCCCGGGTGACGTTCCCGCGCCATCATCAGGGTGTCGAGAATGGTGCAGTGCTGCGTGATGTCCGCACGATCGTGCTGGCCCATCAAGGCGAATTCGTTGTTGATGAAGCCAACGTCGAACGCCGCGTTATGGATGATCAACTGCGCGCCATTGATGAACTCGAAGAACTCGTCGGCGACCTCGGCGAAACGCGGTTTGCCGACGAGGAATTCGTTGGTGATGCCGTGAACGCCGATCGCCCCTTCATCACTCTCGCGATCCGGTTGCAGGTAGATGTGAAAGTGCCGGCCCGTCAGGCGCCGACCGATCAGTTCGACACAGCCGATTTCAATGATCCGGTGACCATCGGTCACCGGCATGCCGGTGGTTTCGGTATCAAGTACAACGGATCTGGTGGCCATCAGTGTTCAGTTCTCAACGGGGTCAATCGTGCAAAAGCGGCGATGTTAACACGCTCACGGTGCGCGTCGCCCACCACCGCTTGATCGGCGCCGATAACCCTGTAGGAGCTGCCGCAGGGGAATGCATTCCAGATGGCAGGAGTGAGCCTGCTGGCAATCAGCTCTGCTTGTAGCCGCGCACTTCATCTACCCCACGGTTGGCCAATTGGTCAGCCCGTTCGTTCCCGTGATGACCAATGTGCCCGCGCACCCACTTCCAGGTGACCTTGTGGCGATTGACCTGCTCATCCAGCTCTTTCCACAGGTCGGCGTTTTTCACCGGCTCTTTCGCGGCGGTTTTCCAGCCGCGTTTCTTCCAGTTGGCCATCCACTCGTTGATGCCTTTCATCACGTACTGCGAGTCGGTCACCAGCAGCACTTCGCAAGGACGCTTCAGGGCTTCAAGGCCACGGATGGCGCCGAGCAGTTCCATACGGTTGTTGGTGGTGTTGGCTTCGCCGCCCCACAGTTCCTTTTCCACGCCCTTGCACACCAGCAAGGCACCCCAGCCGCCCGGGCCGGGGTTGCCCTTGCAGGCGCCGTCGGTGAACAGTTCTACGCTATCGACGCTTTCGCTCATGCCACGCTATCCAGATAAATGCCTGGCCCCGTCAATCGCGGATCGACGATGGCCGCGGCCGGAGCAGGTCCGGCCACTATAAAAAGAAGGTTTACGGTTCGATCCGACGGCGGTTGACCTTGGCCATCGGCAGCGGAATCAGCTTGCCCATCGGCTCGCGACGCTCCTGACGCAACGGTCGCAGGCCAACCACGATCTTGCGCGCGACCAATAAATAGAAGCCACCGCCCGACAGTTGCCAGTCGCCGGCCTTGCGTTCCCAGCCGGCCAGTCGGGCCTGCCACTTGGGCGACGCGAGCGGCGGACGATAGCACCCGAAGCGGCGTTTCTCCAGCGCAAAGCCCAGCAGGTTGAGCCAGTCGGCAACCCGCGACGGCGAGATGCAGCGCGCCTGGCGCAAGGCGTCGTGGGCGAACACATGGCGCAGGCCCCAGGTGCTCCAGGGATTGATGCCGATGATCAGCAGATGCCCGCCGGGGCGTACGCTGCTCGCCGCTTCACGCAGCAATCCGTGGGGCGACAGGCAGAAATCCAGACCGTGCTGCAACACCACCACGTCGGCGGCGTGCTCGCTCAACGGCCAGGCCTGTTCCTCGCAGACGATCTCGACCCCCGGCAATGGCGCGCCAAGCCGCACGTTGCGCTGCACCTGTGGCGCCGACGGCGGGGTCTGCGCCGATGGCCCGTAATGCACCAGATAGCCGCCGAAGAACCGCCCCAACTCGTCTTCGAGCATGCGTCGTTCTTCATCCAGCAGAAATTGCCCGAGCGGGCCGGCGAGCCATTCACGGGCCGCGCCGATCAACGCCAGCCAGTCGGGATCGGCCTGAGCGAACGCTTTATCGGTCATGTCATTCTCCAACGCCGCTAGAAGCTCTAAGATGCGCCAATGTTTTCCGCTTGGCGAATTCCGACGATGATACAGATCAGTGCCCTGCCCGCGTTCACCGACAACTACATCTGGTTGTTACAGGATCACCGCACCCAGCGCTGCGCCGTGGTCGATCCGGGCGATGCCGCGCCGGTGCAGGCCTGGCTCGCCGCACACCCGGGCTGGGTGCTGAGCGACATTCTGATCACCCATCACCACCACGACCACGTCGGCGGCGTCGAACGCCTGAAAGCCGCGAGCGGCGCCACAGTCTACGGCCCGGCCAGCGAAAACATCCCGGGGCGCGATGTGGCGCTCAAGGACAACGACACGGTCAGCGTCCTCGGCTGGGACTTCGATGTCTATGCGGTGCCCGGTCACACCCTCGGCCACATTGCCTATTACCACCACGGCCTGCTGTTTTGCGGTGACACCCTGTTCGCCGCCGGTTGCGGGCGCCTGTTCGAAGGCACGCCGCAACAGATGCACCACTCGCTCAGCCGCCTCGCCGCGCTACCCGAGGATACGTTGGTGTATTGCACCCATGAATACACTCTGAGCAACCTGAAGTTTGCCGCCGCGGTCGAACCGGGCAACCCGGACATTGCCGCCCGTCTGGAAAAAAGTCGCTCAACAAACGGGAAAAAGGCGTGATGACCCTGCCGTCGACCCTGGCCCTGGAAAAGCTCACCAATCCGTTTCTGCGCACCTCTGAAACATTAGTTACACAAAAAGTGGACGAACGGGCAGGCGCTCAAAACCGGGCGCCGAGTGAGGTTTTTGCGGCTCTGCGGGCGTGGAAAGATAAATTCTAAGTGACTCGCCCCCTGGTACAAAAATTCTGAATGGTTGACCGCAGGGGGTGCGCTTTCTAGAATCGCCCGACATTTTTGCCCGGAACTTACTTCCAGCCAATGTCGTCATCCATACGTAAGTCCGTCAATTCAGACACGTTGACCCGCCTGGCCCAAGCCATCGCGGTGGCTGTGTCCGCCACATTGGCGGGCTGTTCCAGCCATGCTCCGCAGACTGAAGCGACCCATACGCCGAACATTGCTGCGCGAGCCAAGCAGAAACCGATCTGGCTGAGCGAAAAGCCCAGCCCGCAGGTGCCTCAGGACATCTGGGAGCGCATGCGCGGTGGTTTCCAGCTGCAGGACGGCCTGGGCGTCAACCCGCGCATCGAGCAACAGCGCCTGTGGTTCGCCAGCAACCCTTCTTTCCTCGAGAATGCCGGCGAACGCGGCAGTCTCTACATTCATTACATCGTCGAGCGTCTCGAAGAGCGCAACATGCCGCTGGAACTGGCCCTGCTGCCAGTGATCGAGAGCGCCTACAACCCGATGGCCTACTCGCGCGCCGACGCCTCGGGGCTGTGGCAATTCATTCCGTCCACCGGTCGCTACTACAACCTGCGCCAGACCCGCTTTTATGACGGCCGTCGCGATATCACCGCCTCGACCACCGCTGCGATGGATTACCTGACCCGTCTGCACGACATGTTCAACGGCGACTGGCTGCTGGCCCTGGCGGCCTACAACGCCGGTGAAGGCACGGTGAGCCGCGCCATCGAGCGCAACGAGAAGCTCGGCCTGCCGACCGACTACTGGAACCTGTCGTCGTTGCCGGCGGAAACCCAGGCGTACGTGCCGAAACTACTGGCCCTGTCGCAAGTGGTGCTGGCCCCGGAAGCCTACGGGGTGAACCTCAACCCGATCGCCAACGAACCGTATTTCCAGGTCGTCGAAATCAACCAGCGCATGGACCTGTCGAAGGTCGCGGCGGTGGCCAACATCGACGAAGACGAACTGTTCCAGCTCAACCCGGCCTTCAAGCAACGCACCACCATCGACGGCCCGCAGCATCTGCTGGTGCCGACGTCCAAGGCGCAACTGCTGACCGCCAGCCTGCAGACCATGCGGCCTGAAGAACTGATCAGTCCCCGTTCGTTGAAACCGGTATTCGACGGTGCCGACCCGACCGAGGTGGCAAAGCTCAAACGCGCCTATCGGGTCAAACGCGGTGACAACCTCGGTTCCATCGCCAAGGCCAACAAGGTCGAAGTCAAGGACCTGCAGCGCTGGAACAAGCTGACCGGCAAGAACCTCAAGGTCGGCCAGACCCTGGTGATGCAGGACACCACCAAGCGCGCCCCGGCTCGCAACAGTGGCCGGATCAACACGGTGATTGCTGCCAACAGCAAGACCAAAGGCAAGACCGACAGCCAGCAGCAGACCCAGTACAAGGTCAAGCGTGGCGACACCCTGTACGTGGTGGCCAAGCGTTTCAACGTCGAGATGCAGCATCTCAAGCGCTGGAACCCGGGCGCCGGCAAGGCCCTCAAGCCTGGGCAGATGCTCACGGTTTACCAGCCGCACTGACAAAGAGCCCCTGAAATTCAGGGGCTTTTTTTATTGCCCGAATTATTGTCCCCGATGGATTCCTTGTGGTGAGGGGATTTATCCCCCGATGGGGCGCGAAGCGGCCCCTGCCTTCCAAAAACCACGGGGACTGCTGCGCAGTCCATCGGGGATAAATCCCCTCGCTACAATGCAAACCGGGTGAGAATTGCACGCCGATTAACAGCCCATTAACCCGCATCTTTTTCCTGTCCAGACAAGCTGTTACTGTACGGCCCACAAAGCCCAAGCCGCCTGGATCGGATCTGACTTGAAGCGTCCCCTCCTCCTGCTCCTGATCAGCCTGGCCTTGAGCTCACCCGCAAGCGCGACGATTACCGAGAGTCACGGTTATGCGCAGTTCGGCACGCTCAAGTACCCGGCCAGATTTACCCACTTCGACTGGGTCAACCCGCAAGCGCCCAAGGGCGGTACGTTGCGGGTGATGGCGTTCGGCACCTTCGATACGGTCAACCCGTACACCTTCAAGGGCACCAGCCCGGTCACCACGCCGAATTTCCTGCAGTACGGCATCAATGAGCTGAACGAGCCGCTGATGGTCGGCACCGGCCAGTATTCGCCGTCCGGCGACGAGCCGGCATCGAGCTATGGCCTGATCGCGCAATCGGTGGAATACAGCGAAGATCGCAGTTGGGTGGTGTTCAATCTGCGCCCGGAAGCACGTTTCCACGATGGCACACCGATCACCGCCTACGACGTGGCGTTCTCCTACCGAACACTGCTCAAGGACGGCCACCCGCTGTACCGCACTGCCCTGCAGGAAGTCTCACGGGTCGACATCCTCAACCCGCAGCGCATTCGTTTCGTGATGAAACGCTCGGGCAATCCGTTATTGATTCTGCGCCTCGGTGAGCTGCCGGTGCTGCCACAGCATTACTGGAAAGATCGCGACTTCAAGGCCACCACCTTCGAACCACCGCTGGGCAGCGGCCCCTATCGCATCACCTCGGTGACGCCGGGGCGGCAGCTGATTTTCGAGCGGGTCAAGGATTACTGGGGCAAGGACCTGCCGGTCAATCGCGGCAAGTACAATTTTGATCGCATGGAAGTCGAGTTCTACCGCGACAGCGACGTGGCCTTCGAAGCGTTCAAGGCCGGTGAATTCGATATCTACATCGAGCATCAGGCGAAGAACTGGGCCAATGGCTACAACTTCCCGGCGGTGCGCCGTGGCGACGTGATCAAGGCGCAGATCCCGCATCAGATCCCGACCCAGAGCCAGGGCCTGTTCATGAACACCCGACGCGCGACCTTCAGCGACGTCAAGGTGCGCGAAGCGCTGGGCCTGATGTTCGACTTCGAGTGGACCAACCGCGCGCTGTTCAGCGACGCCTACAAACGCACCACCAGTTACTACCCCAACAGCGAATTCAGCGCCAGCGGCCTGCCGGTCGGGCACGAATGGCTGATGCTCAAGCCGTATAAAGATCAGTTACCGGCAAAGCTGTTCACCGAGCCGTTCACCTTGCCGCAAACCGATGGCCGTGGCATCCCGCGAGAAACCATGCGCAAGGCCCTGGCGCTGCTCGCCGAGGCCGGCTGGAAGCTCAACGGCCAGCGCCTGCAAAACGCTGCCGGGCAGCCGCTGAGCTTCGAACTGCTGCTGGTCAATCCGAACCTTGAGCGGATCCTGCAGCCGTACATCGAAAACCTCAACAGCATCGGCATCGATGCGCGCCTGCGCACGGTGGATCGCGCCCAGTACAAACAGCGTCTGGATCAATTCGATTTCGACATGATCCTGATGACCCTCAACCAGACCCTCAGCCCGGGCCTGGAGCAGTGGCAGTACTTCCATTCCAGTCAGGTCGGGGTCAAGGGCAGCAAGAATTACGCCGGCATCGCCAACCCCGTGGTCGATCACCTGCTCGAACAATTGCTCGCCGCGCAAACCCGCGACGAACAGGTCGCCGCCGGCAAGGCGCTGGACCGCGTGCTGCTGTGGCAGCACTACAGCATTCCCAACTGGTACCTCAATTATCACCGACTGGCCTACCGCAACCGGTTGGCTTTCGTCACCACGCCGCCCTACACCCTGGGCCTGAGCGCGTGGTGGCTGAAATCTTCGGAGAACAATAAATGACCCTCATCCGTGCCCTGCTCCTGCAGGCCAGCGGTCTGCTGTTCGCCGGGCTGGCGATTGCCGCCCCGCAACACGCGGTGACCCTGTACAACGAGCCGCCGAAATACCCGGCGGACTTCAAACAGTTCGATTACGTGAACCCCGACGCACCCAAGGGCGGGATCTTCCGCCAGGCCGGATTCGGCGGCTTCGACAGCCTCAACCCGTTCATCAGCAAAGGCGTGCCGGCCGATGACGTCGGGCAGATCTACGACACCCTGACCAAGCACAGCCTCGACGAGCCGTTCACCGAGTACGGCCTGATCGCTGCGAAGATCGAGAAAGCCCCGGACAACAGCTGGGTGCGTTTCTACCTGCGTCCGGAAGCGCGCTTTCATGACGGCCATCCGGTGCGCGCCGAAGACGTGGTATTCAGTTTCCAGACCCTGACCAAAGACGGTTCGCCGCTGTTTCGCGGCTACTACAGCGACGTCGATGAGGTGATCGCCGAAGACCCGCTCAAGGTGCTGTTCAAGTTCAAGCACACCAACAATCGCGAGTTGCCGCTGATCCTCGGCCAGTTGCCGGTGCTGCCGAAACACTGGTGGGCCAATCGCGATTTCACCAAGGGCAATCTGGAAATCCCGCTGGGCAGCGGCCCGTACAAGGTCGCCGAAGTGAAGGCCGGGCGCTCGGTGCGCTATGAGCGGGTCAAGGACTATTGGGGCAAGGATTTGCCGGTCAATCGCGGGTTCTACAACTTCGACGTGATGACCACCGATTACTACCGCGACAACACCGTCGCCGTCGAAGCGCTGAAGGCCGGGCAGTTCGATTACTGGCTGGAAATGACCGCGAAGAACTGGGCCAACGCCTACAACATTCCAGCGGTCACCGAAGGCCGGCTGATCAAGGAACAGATCGCCAACAGCAACCCGACCGGCATGCAGGGCTTCGTTTTCAATTTGCGCCGTCCGGTGTTTCAGGATGTGCGGGTGCGGCAGGCGCTCGGTCTGCTGTTCGATTTCGAGTGGACCAACAAACAACTGTTCAACGGTGCCTACTTCCGCACCCGCAGCTATTTCGAGAACTCGGAAATGGCCGCCACCGGCCTGCCGGACGCCGAGCAGCGGGCGATCCTCGAACCGTTTCGCAGCAAACTCCCGGCGCAGGTGTTCAGCGAAGCCTTCGAGAACCCCAAGACCGACGCCAGCGGCATGATCCGCGCCCAGCAGCGCGAAGCCTATCAACTGCTGCAAGAGGCTGGCTGGAAGATTGTCGACGACAAAATGGTCGACGCCAGCGGCAAACCGGTGGTCATCGAGTTCCTCCTCGCGCAGACCGAATTCGAACGCGTACTGCTGCCGTTTAAACGCAATCTGGCCGACCTCGGCATCGATCTGGTGATCCGCCGCGTCGACGTTTCGCAATACATCAACCGCGTGCGCTCACGGGACTTCGACATGATGGTCGGCAGCTTCCCGCAATCCAACTCGCCGGGTAACGAGCAGCGCGAATTCTGGATGAGCGCCGCCGCCGACAAACCGAGCAGCCGCAACACCATGGGTCTGAAGGATCCGATCGTCGATCAACTGGTGGAAAGCCTGATCAACGCCGATTCACGCAGCAGCCTGGTGGCCCATGCCCGGGCGCTGGATCGGGTGCTGCAATGGGGTTACTACGTAGTCCCCAACTGGCACATCAAGACCTGGCGCGTGGCTTACTGGAACCACATCGGTCACCCGAAAGTCTCGCCCAAATACGACATCGGGATTAACACCTGGTGGGTCAAGCCTGACGCGAAACCCGCCATAGAAGTCGAAACCAAACTGCAAGCCGACCCTGTGGGCACGGAGTAATCAGATGCTGGCGTATATTTTTCGGCGACTGCTGCTGATCATCCCGACCCTGTTCGGCATCCTGCTGATCAACTTCGTCATCATCCAGGCCGCGCCAGGCGGCCCGGTGGAACAGATGATCGCCAAGCTCGAAGGTTTCGAAGGCGCCACCAGCCGCATCGCCGGTGGCGGCGCCGAAGTCTCGGTGGCCGGCTCCGCCTATCGCGGCGCGCAAGGCCTGGACCCGGCGCTGATCAAGGAAATCGAGCACATGTACGGCTTCGACAAGTCGGCCCCGGAACGCTTGTGGATCATGGTCAAGAACTACGCGAAGCTGGATTTCGGCGACAGCTTCTTCCGCGACGCCAAGGTCATCGACCTGATCAAGGAGAAGATGCCGGTATCGATCTCGCTCGGGCTGTGGAGCACGCTGATCATGTACCTGGTGTCGATCCCGCTGGGGATCGCCAAGGCCACGCGACACGGCAGCCACTTCGACGTGTGGACCAGTTCGGCGATCATCATCGGCTACGCGATCCCGGCGTTCCTGTTTGCGATTCTGCTGATCGTGGTGTTTGCCGGCGGCAGTTATCTGGACTGGTTCCCGTTGCGCGGCCTGACTTCGAACAACTTCGATGAGCTGAGCCTGAGCGGCAAAGTCCTCGATTACTTCTGGCACCTGGCGCTGCCGGTGACGGCGCTGGTGATCGGCAACTTCGCGACCATGACCCTGCTGACCAAAAACAGCTTCCTCGACGAGATCAACAAGCAGTACGTGGTCACCGCCAAGGCCAAGGGCCTGACGCGCAACCGCGTGCTCTACGGCCACGTGTTCCGCAACGCCATGCTGCTGGTGATTGCCGGGTTCCCTTCCGCGTTCATCGGCATCTTCTTCACCGGCTCGTTGCTGGTGGAGGTGATCTTCTCCCTCGACGGCCTGGGCCTGATGAGTTTCGAAGCGGCGATCAACCGCGATTACCCGGTGGTGTTCGGCACCCTGTTCATCTTCACCCTGCTGGGCCTGGTGGTGAAACTGATCGGCGACCTCACCTACACCCTGGTCGATCCGCGCATCGACTTCGCCAGCCGGGAGCATTGAGATGAACCTGTCCCCGCTCAACCGCCGCCGGTTCGAACTGTTCAAAGCCAACAAGCGTGGCTGGTGGTCGCTGTGGCTGTTTCTGATTCTGTTCGGCCTGAGCCTCGGCGCCGAGCTGATCGCCAACGACAAGCCGCTGCTGGTGCATTACGACAACCACTGGTACTTCCCGGCGATCAAGCGCTACCCGGAAACCACCTTCGGCGGCGAATTCCCGCTGGAAGCCAACTACAAGAGCCCGTATATCCGCGAACTGCTCAAGGCCAAGGATGCGTGGGTGTTGTGGGCGCCGATTCCCTACAGCTACCAGAGCATCAACTACGACCTGAAAGTCCCGGCCCCGGCCCCGCCCTCGGCGGACAACCTGCTGGGCACCGACGATCAGGGCCGCGATGTGCTGGCGCGGGTGATTTACGGCTTCCGCATCTCGGTGCTGTTCGCCCTGACCCTGACCGTGCTCAGCTCGATCATCGGTGTAATTGCCGGCGCATTGCAGGGTTTCTATGGCGGCTGGGTCGATCTGGCCGGGCAGCGCTTTCTGGAAATCTGGTCGGGGCTGCCGGTGCTGTACCTGCTGATCATCCTCGCCAGTTTCGTCCAGCCGAATTTCTGGTGGCTGCTGGGGATCATGCTGCTGTTTTCGTGGATGAGCCTGGTCGACGTGGTGCGCGCCGAGTTCCTGCGTGGGCGCAACCTCGAATACGTGCGTGCGGCGCGGGCGCTGGGCATGCAGAACGGCGCGATCATGTTCCGCCACATTCTGCCCAACGCGATGGTCTCGACCATGACCTTCATGCCGTTCATCCTCACCGGTGCCATCGGCACCCTGACCGCGCTGGATTTCCTCGGCTTCGGCTTGCCGGCCGGCAGCCCGTCGCTGGGTGAACTGGTGGCTCAGGGCAAATCCAACCTGCAGGCGCCGTGGCTGGGCATCAGCGCGTTTGCGGTGCTGGCGCTGATGTTGAGTCTGCTGGTGTTTATCGGCGAGTCCGCTCGCGATGCCTTCGACCCGAGGAAGTGAAATGAATCAGGACAATCTGATCGAAGTGCGCGACCTCGCCGTCGAGTTCGGCTTCAACGAGCGACTGCACCGGGTGGTCGAGGGCGTGAGCTTCGACATCAAGCGCGGCGAAACCCTGGCGCTGGTCGGCGAGTCCGGCTCGGGCAAATCGGTGACCGCGCACTCGATCCTGCGCCTGCTGCCCTACCCGCTGGCCCGCCATCCGGCCGGCAGCATCACCTATGCCGGGCAGAATCTGCTGGACCTGAGCGAAAAAGACCATTCGCCACATCCGTGGCAACCGCATCGCGATGATCTTTCAGGAGCCGATGACCTCGCTCAACCCGCTGCACTCGATCGAGAAACAGATCAACGAGGTGTTGGCCATCCACAAGGGCTTGAGCGGCAAAGTCGCGACCAAGCGCACGCTGGAGCTGCTGGAGATGGTCGGCATCCCCGAGCCGCACAAGCGCCTCAAGGCCCTGCCCCACGAATTGTCTGGCGGCCAGCGCCAGCGGGTGATGATCGCCATGGCGCTGGCCAACGAGCCGGAACTGCTGATCGCTGACGAGCCAACCACCGCACTGGACGTGACCGTTCAGCTGAAAATCCTCGATTTGCTCAAGGAACTTCAGGCTCGATTGGGCATGTCGCTGTTACTGATCAGTCATGATTTGAACCTGGTGCGAAGAATTGCGCATCGCGTATGTGTCATGCAGCGCGGTTGCATCGTCGAACAGGCATCGTGCGCAGAGCTGTTCCGTTCGCCGCAGCATCCGTACACTCGGGAATTGCTCGGCGCGGAGCCCAGCGGAGGCCCGGCGAGCAATAAAATCGGGGCGCCGCTGCTCGAAGTCGAGAACCTGAAAGTCTGGTTCCCGATCAAGAAAGGCCTGCTCAAACGCACGGTGGATTACGTCAAGGCAGTGGACGGCATCAATTTCAGCCTGCCTCAGGGACAGACTCTGGGGATCGTGGGGGAAAGCGGTTCCGGCAAATCCACGCTGGGTCTGGCGATTTTGCGGCTGATCGGCAGCAAAGGCGCGATCCGCTTTGAGGGCAAGCAGCTAGACTGCCTGACGCAGAACGAGGTTCGCCCGTTGCGGCGGGAGATGCAGGTGGTGTTTCAGGACCCGTTCGGCAGCCTGAGCCCGCGAATGTGCGTCAGCGATATCGTTGGCGAAGGCCTGCGGATTCACAAGATGGGCACCGCGACCGAGCAGGAAGCGGCGATTATTGCGGCATTGAAGGAGGTAGGTCTGGATCCGGAAACCCGGCACCGCTACCCCCACGAATTTTCCGGTGGGCAACGGCAACGTATCGCCATTGCCCGGGCCTTGGTGCTGAAACCGGCGCTGATCCTGCTGGACGAGCCCACTTCGGCGCTCGACCGCACGGTGCAGCGGCAAGTGGTGGAGCTGTTGCGTTCACTGCAAGCCAAGTACAACCTGACGTATTTGTTCATCAGCCATGATCTGGCTGTCGTCAAAGCGCTGAGCCACCAGCTGATGGTGGTCAAGCATGGCCAAGTGGTCGAACAGGGAGACGCGCAAGCCATCTTTGCCGCTCCCAAACATTCGTATACACAGCAGTTGCTGGAAGCCGCTTTTCTGGCACCAGCCACTGCGCAATAACCTGAAAGAGGAGCAACACATGGGTTTTCTCGCCGGTAAGCGCGTACTGATCGTCGGTGTCGCCAGCAAGCTGTCCATCGCATCCGGCATCGCTGCCGCCATGCATCGCGAGGGCGCTGAGCTTGCCTTCACTTATCAGAACGACAAACTCAAGGGTCGCGTTGAAGAGTTCGCACAGGGTTGGGGTTCGAGCCCTGAACTGTGCTTCCCGTGCGACGTGGCCAGCGATGAAGAAATCGCCAAGGTCTTCGAAGAACTGAGCAAGAAGTGGGACGGCCTGGACTGCATCGTGCACTCCGTCGGCTTCGCCCCGGGCGACCAACTGGACGGCGACTTCACCGAAGCCACCACCCGTGAAGGTTTCCGCATCGCTCACGACATCAGCGCCTACAGCTTCGTGGCCCTGGCCAAGGCTGGCCGCGAGATGATGAAAGGCCGCAACGGCAGCCTGCTGACCCTGTCGTACCTGGGCGCCGAGCGCACCATGCCGAACTACAACGTGATGGGCATGGCCAAGGCTTCGCTGGAAGCTGGCGTACGTTACCTGGCCGGTTCCCTGGGCCCGGACGGCACCCGCGTCAACTGCGTATCGGCTGGCCCGATCCGTACCCTGGCCGCCTCGGGCATCAAGAACTTCCGCAAGATGCTGGCCGCCAACGAAGCGCAAACTCCACTGCGCCGCAACGTCACCATCGAAGAAGTCGGCAACGCCGGCGCCTTCCTGTGCTCCGACCTGGCGTCGGGCATCAGTGGTGAAATCATGTACGTGGACGGCGGCTTCAACACCACCGCCATGGGCAACATCGAAGAGTAATCTTCACGCTGCCGATAAAAAGCCCGCCAATTGGCGGGCTTTTTCATGCCTGCGATGCCAGGCAACGGGCGAACAACTGCTGAATCGGCTGGCTGCGCTGGCTGTAACGCTGCAACAGCACCATCTCCCGATAAAACTTCAGCTCGCCCAGTTCGATCACTCTCACCCTCAGCGGATGCTCCAGCCACAGCCCAGCCATGGGCAGCAACGAAACCCCGAGCCCGCATTCGACCATTTTAACGATCGCTTCCAGCTCATCCAGCTCCAGCGCTACGTGGACGTCTATCCGCTGCTCACGCAGAAAGCGCGTCACCAGTCGCCCCCCCGAACGAGTTACGGTCGTAGCGCACATGAGGATGCTCGGCGAGCAATTGCAGCGGATCATCGCCCTCGACACCGCGCGGTACGATCAGCACGAACGGTTCGCGTCGGATCACCTGCGCTGCCAGCTCCTTGGGCAATTCGAACGGCGGCTTGATCATGACCGCCAGATCGACCTGCCCTGCATCCACTTGGCTCAGCAGGTTCAGCGACACACCCGGCACCAGTTTCGGCTCCACGCCGGGCGCCTGTTGGCGCAAGCGCAGCAAGGCCTGAGGCAACAACCCCGTCTGCGCGGTGGCCACGGCGCCGATTCTCAGCTCGCCGCGAAACTCGCTGGCGTCTTCGCTGATCGCCATGCGGCTGAAGGTGGCGAGCATTTCCTGCGCCATCGGCACCGCGCGCTGCCCTGCCGGATTGAGGATCGCCTGCCGCCCGGTGCGATCGAACAGTCTTACGCCGAGGGTCTGTTCCAGATTGCGGATCTGCGCGCTGACCGCCGATTGCGTCAGGCCGACATGAAGACCCGCCGCGGCAAACGTGCCGTGCTGCGCCACCGCCAGAAAGGTCTTGAGTTCACGCAGCATGGACACCTCGATTGATCGAAATAATTTGAGCTCGGCGCAAAAACTATCGTCTTTCAATCGAAATTCACAGCGCTAGACTCAGCTCACCCCAACCGTTGATCGAGACCGCACCTATGTCACTCAGCCCATTCCATCTGGCCATCCCCGTCTATGACCTGGCCGCCGCACGGCACTTTTACCGCGAAGTTTTCGGGCTGGAGGAAGGTCGTTCCAGCGCACACTGGGTCGACTTCAACTTCTTCGGCCATCAACTGGTGATTCATCTGGCGCCGAAAAACGCTGCACAGGAAGCTGCCCACACCAATGCCGTGGACGGGCATGACGTGCCGGTGCCGCATTTCGGGGTGGTGCTGGGGATGGCGCAATGGCAGGCGCTGGCCGAACGCCTGACATCACTGGGTACGCGGTTTGTGATTGAGCCGGGGATTCGCTTTCAGGGCCTGGTGGGCGAACAAGCGACGATGTTTCTGTTCGACCCGTGTGGCAATGCGCTGGAGTTCAAGGCGTTCAAGGATATCGGGCAGTTGTTTGCCAAATAGAAGTGTGGCGTCTGACTGGCCGCTATCGCTGGCAAGCCAGCGCCCACAAGGTTCCGTGCAGTCCCTGGATTGTGTGGGCAGCCGCGAAATCTGTGGGAGCTGGCTTGCCAGCGATGAGGCCCTCAATGGCCGCGCTTCAATTGCTGCTTGTGTTCGTACATTGCGCTATCGGCATCGGCCAGCAGCCGATCCACCGTGTCATGCCGTTGCGGATCGTATTCGATCTGGCCGACGCTGAAGCGGATGTCGTAGCCGCGTTGCAACATCGTATTGCGCTCGTCGAGGATGTCCTTGAGCCGCGCCATGATCGCCGTGGTTTCGACGTGACTGGAGCCGGTCAGCAGCGCCACGAACTCATCACCGCCCAGGCGCCCGACCACGTCGCTCTCGCGAAAAGCGATGCGCAGCACGTCGGCGAAGGTCTTCAGCGCACTGTCGCCTTCGGCATGCCCATAGTGATCATTGATGTGTTTGAAGTCATTGAGATCGAAAAACAGCAGCGTCGCCGGTTTGTCCCGGTGCTTGCAGGCCTCCAGCGCATACTGAGCAAGGGCCTTGAAACCACGGCGGTTGGACAGCAGCGTCAGCTCGTCCATGTTCGCCATCTGCACCGCCATCAATTCCTGCTCGGCCATCCCGGCCAGATCGCGCAACAGCCCGCGCTCCTCGTCATCGAGCTCGCGCGGCTTGGTGTCGATCAGGCACAGCGTGCCCATCTTGTTGCCGTTGGGCACGGTCAGCGGGTAGCCCGCGTAAAAACGGATGTTCGGCTCGCCGGTCACCAGCGGATTGTCATGAAAGCGTTTGTCTTGCTTGGCATCCGGCACCAGCAGCAATTCATCCTGAAGAATCGCGTGCCCACAGAACGACACATCCCGTGGGGTTTCGTTGACGTCGAGGCCGACGCACGACTTGAACCATTGCCGATCCTTGTCGACCAGCGTGACCAACGCAATCGGCACGTTGAACAGCCGTTTGGCCAGACGCGTCAAACGGTCGAAACGCTCTTCGGGCGCAGAGTCCAGGACGTTCAGTCCGTGCAATGCCTGGATTCGCACAGCTTCATTGGCGGGTTTGATCGGGGCCAGCATCACGCACTCCATCAGGGTCAACGACCGTTAGAGTAGCTTGAATCGCCAGCGACTCACACACTCAACCGCCCGCCACCGGGCACGGCCCGCCGGCATCGGCCCAAAGCTTGAACTGGGCCACAAAAATGTCATGCGGCACTGGCACCGGCGTTCGCCCGGCTCCGGGATTCCAGCCCCACAGCACCAGTTTGTCGTCGCTGACATGTTTGATCAGCGCGGCGAAGTCACGGTCGCCGTTGCTGGAACGATCCTTGATCATCGCGCACAACTTGTCCGGCGGCAGGCCAATCCAGGCCATCTTGTGCGCCGCCGGTGGCAGACTCCAGTGCGGCGCCCCCGGAGGCGCATGCGGGCCATAACTGTCGGGCGGGTTGCGCTCGGCATGGCAGGTGGCGCAAGGCAAACCGGCGGCGCCCTTGCCGTCCATGCCGCGCACGACATTCATCGCGTGCGGTTTGCCGGCATCGAATTGCAGCGGCGAGTCGCCGGGAATGTGGCAGTTCTGGCAACGCGGGCTCTGGAACACCTTCTGCACCGTGCCGAACGCCTTGAGCGCCTCCTGATCATCGGCGAACAGGTCCGAAGCGTAGCCGCCCAGCCCCAGCAGAATCACCGTGCCCAACAGCAGATGTCGTTTCATCTCACACCCCCGACAGTTGCAGCGGCAGTTCACGCAGGCGTTGCCCGGTCAGTGCATACACCGCGTTGGCCACCGCCGGCGCGGTAGGCGGAACACCGGCCTCGCCGATGCCGCCGGGTTTGTCGCGACTGGGCACGATATGCACCTCGACCAGCGGCATCTCATTGAGGCGCAGCACCTGATAGTCGTGATAATTGGATTGCACCACCGCGCCGTCCTTGACCGTCAGCTTGCTGTGCAGCGCCATGCCCAGGCCAAAGGTGATGCACGATTCCATCTGCGCCGCGATGCTCTGCGGATTGACCGCGATCCCGCAATCCACCGCACACACCACGCGGTGCACGCGGATCGCCAGATTGTCCTGGGAGACCTCGGCCACCTGCGCCACATAACTGCCGAACGACTCGTGCACCGCCACGCCCAGCGCATGCCCGTCCGGCAATGGCGCTGTCCAGTTGGCCTTCTCCACCGCCAGATTCAGCACACCGAGATGGCGCGCATGATCCTTGAGCAACGTTCGCCGGTATTCCACCGGGTCCTTGCCGGCCGCCGTGGCCATTTCATCGATCAGCGACTCCATGACGAACGCGGTGTGGCTGTGCCCGACCGAACGCAGCCACAACACATTGATCCCGGTCTGCGGCGAATGCAGCTCGACCTGTTGATGAGCCAGGCCTTTGATATACGGGCTGTCAGCCACGCCTTCGACCGAGGTTGCGTCGATGCCGTTCTTGACCATGGTCTGTTCAAGCATCGTGCCGGCCATGATCGACTGACCGACCAGCACATGCTGCCAGCTCAACGGCATGCCCTGCCCGTCGAGGCCGATGCGCGCCTGATGCAGGAACATCGAGCGGTAATAACCGCCACGAATGTCATCCTCACGGGACCACACGGTTTTCACCGGCATCCCGGCCGCTTTCGCCACTTGCACGGCTTCAGCGACGAAGTCCGAGGTCGGATTGGCCCGGCGCCCGAAACCGCCACCGAGAAACTCGGTGTGAATCTCCACCTGCTCCGGTTTGAGCCCGGTGATCTTGCCGGCGACCATCTGATCCAGGGTCTGGAATTGCGTGCCGGTCCAGATTTCGCACTTGTCGGCGCTGATCTTCACCGTGCAGTTGAGCGGTTCCATCGGTGCATGCGCCAGATACGGCACGCTGTATTCGACGTCGATTTTCTTCGCCGCTTTATTGAAGTTGCCCTGCGGATCCCCGGCCTGACCGGCGGAAGTCCCAGGTGTCGCCGCCAGTTTGCGAAAGCTGTCGAGCAGGCCCTGGCTACTCAGGTCAGTGTGCGGGCCCATGTCCCAATCGACTTTCAAGGCATCACGCCCGAGTTTCGCCGCCCAGTAATGATCGGCAATCACCGCCACGCCGGTCGGCACCTGTACCACTTTGTGCACGCCGGGCACCGCCAGCGCCTCGGCCCCCTCGAAGGATTTGACCGTGGCACCGAACACCGGCGCACGGGCAACCATCGCGGTCATCAAGCCGTCGAACTGCACGTCCATGCCGAACTTGGCGCGCCCGGTGATTTTCTCCGGGGTGTCGAGGCGTTTGGTCGGTTTGCCGATGACTTTCCAGTCCTTGGCCTCCTTGAAGGTGATCGACTTCGGATCCGGCACCGGCAGTTGCCCGGCGGCGTCCGCCAGTTCGCCGTAAGTGGCACGTTTATCACCGGCGATCACGACGCCCGATTCGGTGCGAATCGTCGATGCAGCGACGTTGAAGCGCTTGGCCGCCGCTTCCACCAGCATCTGCCGCGCCGTGGCCCCTGCGAGCCGGTAACGGTCGAACTCCATCCAGGTCGAGGTCGAGCCGCCGGTAATCTGCATCCCGCCAAACGCCGGCATGCCGTAATTGGCCGCCGAGGCCGGCGAATGTTCGACGCGGATCGTCGACCAGTCGGCGTCCAGCTCTTCGGCGATCAGCATGGTCAGGCCAGTCCAGATGCCCTGGCCCATTTCCGAATGCCCGAGCAACACCGTCACGCTGTTGTCGGCGGCGATACGCAAAAACGCATTGGGCGCGAAGACCTTGCCTTCATTCTCCGCTGCCCGCGCAAACCGATGGGCACCGGGCACGACAAACGCCACCACCAGACCGCCACCCAGCACGGCACTGCCCTTGAGAAAGCCGCGACGCGATACAGGACTGTTCATCGTCTGTCTCCCAATCAGCCAATCTCGGCCGCACGTTTCACCGCAGCGCGGATTCGCGGATAGGTGCCGCAGCGGCAAATGTTGCCGGAGAGCGCCTGATCGATATCGCTGTCGGTGGGTTGGGGGATTTTCGCCAGCAGCGCCGCGGCAGACATGATCTGCCCGGACTGACAGTAACCGCATTGCACCACGTCGAGTTCGGCCCAGGCTTGCTGCACCGGGTGCGAGCCGTCGGTGGACAGGCCTTCGATGGTGAGGATTTTCTGGCCGTTGGCCACGGCAGTGGCGGGCGTGATGCAGGCACGCAACGGTGCCCCATCCACGTGAACGGTGCAGGCGCCGCACTGGGCCATGCCACAGCCGAATTTGGTACCGGTCAGGTGCGCCACATCACGCAGGACCCAGAGCAGCGGCATGTCTGCCGGCACATCGAGTTCCTGATCCTTGCCATTGATATTCAAGGTCAGCATCGGGGGTTTTCCTCAGACTCACGGTGTTCTGAAGGGGCGTCGCTACGGCCATCGAAGCCTGTGCGCGCCTCGGCTTATCCCTTTCAGCAAAGCCCAAATTGCGCCGCAAGCCAGACGTTGCGACCACCGGTCATGCCTCAACGTATAAATGTCGACTTTAATCTTCTGGCTGATAACGGCGCTCACCCGAGCCAGCACCACCGGCCTGCGACGAGCGCGGTCACCCATCACATTGGTCAGGAGTCGCGAACATGGGATTTGTCACTACTCAAGACGGCGTCGATATCTTCTACAAGGACTGGGGCCCGAAGGACGCTCCGGTGATCCACTTCCACCACGGCTGGCCACTCAGCTCGGACGACTGGGATGCGCAGATGCTGTTCTTTCTGGCCCAGGGCTTTCGGGTGATTGCCCATGACCGGCGCGGGCACGGGCGATCGAGCCAGGTCTGGGACGGCCACGACATGGATCATTACGCCGACGATGCGCTGGCGGTGGTTCAGCATCTGGGGGTGAAGAACGTGGTGCACGTCGGCCACTCCACCGGCGGCGGTGAGGTCATCCACTACATCGCCCGGCATGGGCAGGACAACGTAGCCAAAGGCGTGCTGATCAGCGCGGTGCCACCGTTGATGGTCCAGACCGAAAGCAATCCCGGTGGTTTGCCGAAATCGGTGTTCGATGATTTTCAGGCACAACTGGCGGCCAATCGCGCGCAGTTCTATCGCGACATTCCCAGCGGTCCTTTCTATGGCTACAACCGTCCGGGAGCAAAACCTTCGGAAGGGATCATCGGCAATTGGTGGCGTCAGGGCATGATCGGCGGCGCCAAGGCGCATTACGACGGGATCGTTGCCTTCTCGCAGACCGACTTCACCGAAGACCTGAAGAAGGTCACCGTACCGGTGCTGGTGATGCATGGCGAGGACGACCAGATCGTGCCGTATGCGAACTCGGGGCCTTTATCGGCGAAACTGCTGCCAAATGGCACGCTGAAGTCGTATCCGGGCTTTCCGCACGGGATGCCGACAACCGAGGCGGCGACGATCAATGCGGATTTGTTGGCGTTTATTCGCGGCTGACACACATCATTGTGGGAGCTGGCTTGCCAGCGATGACGGTGGATCAGGCAACATCAATTGTGGATGCGCCGGCCTCATCGCTGGCAAGCCA
>NZ_JABULD010000255.1:0-6914 GCF_014060985.1 Pseudomonas sp. MD195_PC81_125 | reverse complement strand
GGCAATTTTTTGCTGCCAGAAAAGCCTTCGGCGGTTCTACCACCGCCATCGCATGCCCGTCGTTGAACTGCAACGCCGCCAGCCGCGCATACAGTGGATTGCTCACGATCAGCTCCTGATGCGTACCGATTGCGACCAATCGGCCCTGATCCATCACGGCGATCCGGTCGGCGTTCTTCACCGTGGCCAGGCGATGCGCAATCACCAGCGTGGTGCGGTTGTGCATCAGGCTTGGCAGCGCCTCCTGGATCAGATGTTCGCTCTGGGCATCGAGAGCGCTGGTGGCTTCGTCCAGCAGCAGAATCGGCGCATCCACCAGCAACGCGCGGGCAATCGCCAGACGTTGACGCTGGCCGCCGGAAAGGCCGAGACCAGCGTCCCCCAGATGAGTCTGATAACCGTTGGGCATCTTCTCGATGAAGTCATGGGCGTGGGCAATTCTTGCCGCTTCCTTGACCTGCTCCAGTGTCGCGTTGGCATTGCCGTAACGAATATTCTCTTCGACGCTGCCGAAAAACAGCGCTGGCGATTGCGAGACCAGGGCGAAATTGCGCCGCAGATCCAGCGGATCGAGGCTCGTCAGCGGCACCCCGTCAATCAGGATCCGGCCTTCAAGCGGGTCGTAGAAGCGCAGCAACAAGTCATACACCGTGGATTTACCGGCACCGGAAGGCCCGACAAGGGCCAGGGTTTCACCGGCCCTGATGGTCAGGCTCAAGCCGCTGATGGCATAGCTGTCCGGACGCGACGGGTAGGAAAAGTGCACATTCTGCAATTGCAACTCGCCCTTGATCCGTTCAGGCAACGTCACCAGCCCGAGGGTCGGTGGCTGGATGATGTTCTGCGAACTGAGCAGCTCCGCAATGCGCTCGGCGGCACCCGCCGCACGCTGCAACTCGCCGATGACCTCGCTCAACGTACCGATGGCACTGCCGACGATCAGGCTGTAGAAAACGAATGCCGCCAGTTCACCCCCGGTAATGCGCCCGGCTATCACGTCCATGCCGCCGACCCACAACATCACCGCCACCGCGCCGAGCACCAGCACGATCACCACGGTAATCATCCAGGAGCGCTGAAAGATCCGTTTGCGCGCAGTATCAAACGCCTCCTCGACCGTCGTGGCGAAACGGCGTTCATCCTGCACCTGATGGTTGTAGGCCTGAACGGTTTTGATCTGCCCGAGCGTCTCGGAAACGTAGCTGCCGATGTCGGCGACCCGATCCTGACTCAACCGCGACAGATTGCGCACGCGCCGCCCGAAAATCAGAATCGGCGCGACCACGAAGGGCAAGGCGATTACCACGATGCTTGTGAGTTTCGGATTGGTCACGAACAGCAGCACTACTCCGCCGATCACCATCAACAGGTTGCGCAGAAACATGGAGAGCGACGAGCCGATCACCGATTGCAGCAACGTCGTGTCGGCGGTCAGCCGTGATTGAATCTCCGAACTGCGGTTATTCTCGTAAAAGCCGGGATGCAGGTAGACCAGATGGTTGAACACCTCGCGCCGGATATCCGCGACAACTCGCTCGCCGATCCACGACACCCAGTAAAACCGCGCGAAGGTGCCAATCGCCAGGCCCAACACCATCAGCATGAAGATACCGATGCTCTGGTTCAGTTGATGCGGCGACTGCGTCATGAAGCCCCGATCGACCAGCAATTTGATCCCCTGCCCCATCGACAAAGTAACGGCCGCCGTGACAATCAACGCCAACAGCGCAGCGCAGACTTGCCAACGATAAGGCGCCAGAAACCGGCTGGTCAGACTCAGCGCTCGACGGTGCCGGGAAGAAAGCTTCGAGATCATTCAGGTACACATCCGTGTTGATGAAAGGGCTAGCCTAAACCTTCTATGGGGCGGAACTCTGTAAATCACAATGAGTCAGGTTAAATATGCCCCCAAAGACTAGGCCATAGTTGCTATTGGTCTAATGTCCCGGTTGAGACGAGCGGTCATTTCTGTTGGAGTGGAGATGCCGCTTTTGACAGACCCAAGGGTGTTGTCACAGCCTGGTCACGTGGCGGTTTTAATCTACGTGCACAACCTGATGAGGAGACAGGCCATGTCCTTGCAACACAGCAGCGATGACAAGATTCAAGTGATCCGCACCAAGCCCGGCCAACCTCTGGGTTGCTCGATTATCGACAAGGATGGGCGTGAAGTACCGATCACTGAAGACATGATCCAGGACGCGTGCCGCGAGCTGGAGAAGCGATTGGTCAAGCCTGCCGAACAAAAGTGATATAGCCACCGTCTTCCTGACCCGGCCCCTGTTTGGCCGGGTTTTTTCTGCCTGCCGTTCTCTTCTGTTCTGTGTAGGAGCTGCTGAAGGCTGCGATCTTTTTGACTTTGTTTTTTCARAGTCAAGAGCAAAAGATCGCAGCCGGCGGCAGCTCCTACAGGTTGAGCGTCGTGTACGAAGTTGTGCGGTGTTCGCACGGATTTTCCATTAGTGGGTGTTTGATTCTGGAACGCAGTTCTAGATTGTTGCTGAAGAGACATTTCCAACAACAATCACAAGAGGATCGCGCCTTGACTCCGCCCCTTCGTATCGCCCTGATCGGCGCCGGCAACATGGGCCAACAGCATTACCAACACTTGCAAACCCTCGATGAAGCCCGGTTATGCGCAGTGGCCGATCCCGGCCCGCAGGCTCCCGCGCTGGCGGCGCAGTGGGGCGTGGCGTATTTCGCTGATCATCGGCAGATGCTGGAGCAGGTGCGGCCCGATGCGGTGATCGTGGCCAACCCGAATAATCAGCACGTCAGCACGGCGCTGGATTGCCTCGCCGCCGGCGTGCCGGTGCTGTTGGAGAAACCGGTGGGCGTGAACAGGGATGAGGTGCGCAAACTGGTGGCGGCGGTCAAACGCAGCGGCGTGCCGGTGCTGGTCGGCCATCATCGGCGGCACAATCCGTTGATCGTGCGTGCCCACCAATTGCTGCGCAGCGGCGCGCTCGGGCGGCTGACCATGGTTACTGCGCTGTTTCAGTTACGCAAACCCGACCGTTATTTCGAGGTCCCGTGGCGCCGTGAGCCGGGCGCGGGCCTGTTGCTGACCAACCTGATTCACGACCTCGATCTGCTGCGTCACCTTTGCGGGGAGGTGCAGTCGGTGCAGGCCGTCACGGACAACGCGGTGCGGGGTTTTGCCAACGAAGACAGCGTCGCGGTGTTACTGCAATTTGCCGGCGGTGCGCTGGGCACGCTGAGCGGTTCCGATGCGGTCGCCGCGCCGTGGAGCTGGGAGCTGAATTCCGCAGAGAACCCGGTTTACCCGCGTCAGGCCGATCAGCCGTGTTATTTGCTGGCGGGCACTGCCGGAGCGTTAAGCATTCCGCAACTCAAGCGTTGGCATTACCCTGCCGATCAGGTCGATGCCGGCTGGCACGAACCGCTGATCGCGCTGCAAGAACAGTGTGAGGGCGGGGACGCGTTGCGTTTGCAGCTGCAACATTTTGTGCAGGTCGCGCGGCGTGAAGTCGAGCCCTTGGTCAGTGCTGCCGATGCCGCGCGAACCCTGGCGCTGGTCGAAGCGATTCGTGAAGCAGCGGCCAGCGGCCGTGCCTGTTCCCCGGCAGCGGTCGAGGCCTGAGCATGAACGAACGAATTCTGTCTCTGGCCAGCCTCACCGTACTCGAATTGTCGCCACCGCAAATGATCGAGGTCGCGGCGCGTGCCGGTTACAGCCATGTCGGCCTGCGCCTGGAACCGGCGACGCCGGAGGAGTATCACTTTCCGCTGGTGGCCGATGCTGATCTGCGGCGTCAGACGTTGAGGCGTTTGCGCGACACTGGCATCGCGGTGCTCGACGTGGAAATCCTGCGCCTGAAACCGCACACCGTGGTCGCTGATTTCGAGAAGCTGCTGGCCGTCGGCGCGGAGTTTGGCGCCAGTGAATTACTCGTCGCCGGCAATGATCCTGACGAGCAACGGCTCACCGACAACTTTGCCGCGCTGTGTGATCTGGCGGCGCCTTACGGTTTGCATCCGCATCTGGAGTTCATGCCCTGGACCGATGCGTGCAACCTCGAACAGGCGTTGCGCATCGTGGCCAATGCCGATCGGGAAAATGCCGCGGTGCTGGTCGATGCCTTTCATTTCGATCGCTCCGGCTCACGGCTGGAGGATCTGGCCAACGTCGCACCGGCGCGCCTGCGTTATGCGCAATTGTGCGATGTGGCGGGGCCGAGACCGGCGGACATGGCCGAGATCTTGCGTCAGGCGCGCAACGAGCGGCGGTTTCCCGGCGAGGGCGATTGCGACCTGCACGGTTTGTTGCGCAGTCTGCCAGCTAATATTCCACTGAGCCTGGAGATCCCCACGGTAAAACTGCTGGAGCAGGGCGTCAGCGGATTGCAACGAGCGCAGAGGGCGCTCGACAGGACGCGGGAATTGTTGGCGCAGTTATAAGTCAGTTTTTTTGGCGGGGCGCCAGCGTCCCCGCCACTGTTCATTTTTCCTTAAGAGATATCCAATGACCGTCAGCACCCCGCTCTCCGGTGTCAACCAACCCTTCAAGGGGATCTTGCTGATTGTCGTGGCGACCTTCCTGTTCTCCAGCCACGACGCGCTGTCGAAATACCTTTCAGGTTTCTATCCGATCGTCATGGTGGTATGGGCGCGTTATCTGGTGCACACCTTGCTGATGGCGGGGATCTTCCTGCCGCAATCGGGGCTTCGAGTGTTGCGTACCAAACGGCCGTTGTGGCAGTTGGCGCGGGCGCTGTGCCTGCTCGGCACCAGTCTGTTTTTCACCACGGCGCTGTTGTACATCCCGCTGGCCGAGGCCACGGCGGTCAACTTTCTTGCGCCAGTGCTGGTGACGGCATTGTCGGTGCCGTTGCTCAAGGAGCGGGTAACGCGCGGGCAATGGATTGCGGTGATCTGCGGATTCATCGGCGTGCTGATCATCGTTCACCCGGGCGGTGAACTGTTCACTCCGGCGGTGCTGCTGCCGTTCTGCTCGGCGTTGTTTTTCTGCTTCTATCAACTGCTGACACGCAAGCTCAGTGAGGTCGATAGCCCGACCACCAGCAACTTCTTTGCCGGTCTGTGCAACACGCTGGTGATGAGTGCGCTGGTGCCGTTCTTCTGGCAGGTGCCGACGTTGACGCACGCCGCACTGATGCTGGCGCTGGGCAGTTGCGGGATGACCGCGCACCTGTTTCTGACCCAGGCGTTTCGGCACGCCGCGCCGGCATTGCTGGCGCCGTTCGGTTACTGTCAGATCGTGTTTGCCGGGCTGTTGGGCTGGGTGGTGTTCAATCACACGCCGAGCCTGTTGACGGTGATCGGCATTGTGGTGATCTGTTGCAGCGGCCTGGCGGCGGCGTGGCAGCAAAGCCGTAGGTGAGACAGAGACATAAACCCTGTGGGAGCGAGCTTGCTCGCGAAGGCGTCGTTTCAGTCGGCATCTTCAGTGACTGACTGGGCGCTTTCGCGAGCAAGCCCGCTCCCACAGGGGGACGTGGTACGGGCCAGTTATTCGGTGACGTCAGGAATCTTGCGCGGTGCCATGAAGTACATCCAGGTCAGGGCAATGAAGTACATCGCCGGGATCAGCGTGAACAGCACCGTGTAGTTGTTGTTGGTGACGGTCAGGATGTGGCCGACGATCTGGGTCATGAACATCCCGCCAATCGCTGCGCACATGCCGCCGAAACCGAACACCGTGCTCATCATGTGCTTGGGCGTGTAGTCCATCACCAGGCTCCAGATATTCGCGGTCCAGGCCTGATGCGCGCCGATCGCCAGGGAGATTGCCGCGACGGCGACCCACAGGTTGCTCGAACCGGCCGCCATGATCACACCGATGATGCAGCAGGCGAACAGGAACATCGACAGCAGTCGCGCCTTGATCGAGTTCATGCCGCGACCGATCAGGAACGAAGACAGAATGCCGCCACCGACGCTGCCGAAGTCGGCCGTCACGTAGATGATGATCAGCGGAATACCCATCTGGGTGACGTTGATGCCCAGGTTGTATTGCTGATTGAGAAACGGCGGCAACCAATACAGGTAGAACCAGAACACCGGCGCCGTCAGCGAATAGGCGAGGGCGAACGCCCAGGTGCCGCGCATGCGCAGGATGCGTGAGAACGGGACGCGGGCCTGTTCCGGTTCGACTTCTTTCTGGATGTATTCCAGCTCCGACTGTTTGACGCTCGGATGGTCTTCCGGGTTGAAGTATTTCAAGCCCCAGAACAGCAGCCAGATCCCGCCCAGTGCCGACATGCACAGGAACGCCGCCTGCCAGCCCCAGACGTGGAGAATCAGCGGCAGCAGCATCGGCGTGAACATCGCGCCGACGTTGGTCCCGGCGTTGAAGATGCCGGTGGCCACCGCGCGTTCGCCGGCCGGGAACCACAGGCGCGTGGTTTTCACGCAGGCCGGGTAGTTGGCCGCTTCGGTCAGGCCCAGGATAAACCGACAGACCATGAAGCCGACGGCCGACGTCGCCAGACCGTGGGCACCGGTGGCCAGGCTCCAGAGCAGCACCGCGCAGAAGAACACGCGCTTCACGCCGACCCGGTCGATCAGGCGTCCCTGCAGGACGAAGCCGATCGCGTAGCCGACCTGAAACCAGAAGTTGATGTTGGCGTAATCCATCGCCGTCCAGCTCATTTCCTTGGCGAGAATGGGCTGCATGACGCCGAGGGCGGCGCGGTCGATGTAGTTCAGGGTCGTGGCGAAAAACACCAGCGCCAGCATGCCCCAACGGGTCTTGCCGACGGCCATGGCGCCGCGGATCTTGTCGCCGATGCCACCCGTGGCAGTGCTCATGGCCGGAGCCATGCGGGAAGTCTGTGAAGGAATCATTGTTCCACCCGTTTTTGAATTTGTTATGTGGTGTTGTTTGCACGCACTGCGACCGAAGGTTCATATCCGGACTCAATGTGGAG
>NZ_JABULD010000246.1:0-7458 GCF_014060985.1 Pseudomonas sp. MD195_PC81_125 | reverse complement strand
GAACGTTTGCTGGCGGCACCAACCCCGCCATGCTGTTGGCGGGCGCCTGGCATGCGCGCAAGGATGCTGGCGTGCCGCTGCATGTGCTTGATCTTGGCGCAGCCCAAGCGCCCACGGTGCTGATGCTGGCCGAACAGGGCGCCGAGGTCAGCGCGGCGATGGCTGATTACGTCTGGTACACCCCGGTCACGCCTGCGCAGGATTACTGCGCACAGATGCGCAAACAGTTCGGTCAATGACTTTTCCACAGGCAAAAAAAGACCCGGTAAAAACCGGGTCAAATAACCGTGATTAGCCTGATGAGGAGATAATCTGAGAGTCCGAACCAAGGGCTTTTCAGAATATCGACTGATCTCGCGATCAGTTGTGATAATCATAGCGATTCTCATTAACGAGTCAACCACTGTTTTTCCATTCGCGTGATTTAGTCGTGCAAATGGCCGGAATGCCCCGGAAACAGGGGACTCAACGCGCAGCTTTCACCGCACTCAGTTGGGTGATTTTCTGGTTGAGCTGGCCAATGCGCCGGGCCATGCTCTCGATCAGGCTGTGGGCAATCTTCGGATTGTTGCGGGTCATGCTCAGAAACTGATCGCCGGGAATCAACATCACTGTACTTGGCTCGCGGGCAATGACCGTGGCGTTTCGCGGCTCGCCTGTGAACACGGCCATGGCGCCGAAAATCTCGTCCTTGGGCACGTCGCCAACCTTGTGCCCGTCAACAAACGCTTCGGCATGTCCATCGATGATCACAAAGACGTGATCGGCGGCATCGCCCTGCTGGATCAGCACGTCACCGCTCTCGACCCGTTTAAAGCCATGGGTGCTGCGAAACTCCCGTGGCTTCAGTTCGGCCACCGCGTGTGCCAGCAGCGCCATCTGCCCCAGCAGATATTCCAGCCATTGCTCAGCCCGTTCCGGCTCGGCGTACAAATGTCGGAACAGATCGGTTCGTCGATAGGGCAACAAGCGCAATAGTCCATCGCTGCGCAGTCGGCAATCGGTCCAGGCGTCACCTTGCTGCAGGCCGATCAGATCGCCTTCCTGCCAGTAAAGCAGCGCACGGCCACCGATGTAGCCGTGGATCACGCCTTCTGTCAGCAGAAACAGCTGATCGTGTGGGAGCTGCGCCATCAGGTCGTCAGAGATTTCTGGCTCAAACGCTGGCCCGCACGGCGCAAGCCCTTCCAGCCAGCGTGCGGGCAAGCTCTGCAAACGATTGATCAGCGCATCGATCGATGCCGATTGTTCCCCGAGCAGATACATGGTCGTCAGCGCCTGGTCAGTTCTTGTGACGCGAGGAGATGGCTTCGAGCTGCTTGTTCAAGGCGTCTTTGCGTTCGGCCGGGATATCGTTCCAGTGCACATCCATCAGTGCCCCTTCGATCGCGTACAACAACACCTTTGATGCGCGAAACCCGCGGGTACGCACGGCCCGATAGGCGTCCACCGCCCCCAGGCGACGCAAGTCCGAGGCGCTGTGGATGCCCACGGCATGCAGCCATTGCGCCGACGTCTTGCCAAGATTCTTCAGGTGTTGCAGTTCATCATTCATCAAGCCTCCTTGCGACGGCCGAATGGTGCGTGGGCGATCTTCTCAGGAGTGTAGCCATCAGTAGGAAAAGCGTGGTTGTTTGGTCGGATTAGACGCAAACGCTTCTAAGAAAGCAGCTGTGAACCCAGAAAGGAGGGAAGAAACGCGGAAATAAATGTGGGAGCGGGTTTGCTCGCGGAGGCGTCCTGTCGGCCGCAAGATGTATCGACTGACACCACGCCTTCGCGAGCAAGCCCGCTCCCTCGCGGGAAAGGCGTCGGGTCAGAGAAAGATAAAAAGTATCAGCGGGTGCGATAGCGCAGGCGGGTACCAAAATTCATCGACATCAGGATCTCGTCGGCACTCAGTTCCGGCGGGAAGTACGCACCGGAAATCTGCGCATGGGCCAGGCTCGCGCCTTCCAAAGCGGAATTACGGAAATCGATGCCGCGCAAATCGGCGGAGCGGAAGTAGGCGTCGCGGAAATCCACGCCGTCGGCGTTCAGTTCACGCAGATCGAGACCACGGAAGTCGCCACCGACCATGTCGATCGGGCCGTCGTTCGGGCGTTCCTTGTTGAAGCCTGCGATGTCGTCTTTGTGCAGCAGGGCATAAAGCGGGGTGTCGAGAAGTTTCGGCTGGCTCATGTCACATCACCTGTTGGTTTTATGACGCCAGTATAGTGCCACTATTTGACGGCCGTGAAGCCAGCGAGGGCTTCACGGCCGAAATAGTTTCTTACAGGCCTGGCAGGCGCTGACGAATCTGCGCCACTACGGTGTCGAGGGTCCCGCTTTCATTGGTCTGTACGCGTTTGCTGCGCAGAATTTCTTCTGGCGTCAGTGCTTCGCGGCTGGCCTGTTGGGCCTCGATGACCGCCAGCGTGGCGTCGGAAGGGTCCTTCTTGTCGGCCTGACGAATCGCCAGCCAGCTTTCGATCACGGCTTGCGGAGCGTTGCAGTCGAGGATCAGGAACGGCGTGCCGGTGGCCTCGGCGACTTTCGCCGCGCTGTCACGTTGCTCGCGCTTGAGGTAGGTCGCATCAATGACGACCGGGAAACCGGCGTGCAGAATGACTCCGGCAATCTCATGCAAGCGGGCGTAGGTGGCAGCGCTGGCGTCGGCGCTGTAAATCCCTGCCTGCACGTCGTTGGCTACGGTCTGCTCGCCGAACAGACGCTTGCGCTCGACGTCGGAACGCAGGCGAATCGCGCCCAGCGCTTCGACCAGACGCATGGCCACGTGGCTCTTGCCGACAGCCGATACGCCGTGGGTGATGGCCATGAAACGCGAAGGAATGGTGCTGTAGCTTTCCGCCAGATTGGCGTAGTTGCGGTACTGGCGCAGGGTAGTGGCGCGCTGCACCGGAGTGGCGTCTGCCGGCATGCTGAACAGCGCGACTTTGGCGCGGACCAGCGCGCGATAGGCTTTGTAGAAGTTCAGCACTTCCAGGCCTTGATAGTCGCCGGTCAATTCCAGGTATTGGCTGATGAAGCGGCGGGCCAGGGATTTCAGACCACGGTCTTCGAGGTCCATCGCCAGGAAACCGGTGTCGGCCCAGACGTCGGTGAAGCGGAACGGTTCGTTGAACTCGATGCAGTCGAAGATCACCACTTTGCCATTGATCACAGTGGCGTTGCCCAAGTGAATGTCGCCGTGGCATTCGCGAGTGAAACCCTCGGCCTTGCGCTGGCTGAACAGTGCCTTGAGACGGTCGAAGCTGCTCTCGGCCCAGGCTTGCAGGGCCTCGAGTTGCAGCAGATCGTTTTTGTCGCTGAGGAATGGCAGGATCTGTTCGAAGTTCTGGCGCACCGGGGCCATTACGCTGTCCGGGGTACCGGCCTCGTGTTCGGCCGGGACTTTTGGCGCGCTGAGGTGGAATCTGGCGATCTGCTCGGCCATTTCGTCGATGTGCTGAGTGGTCAGTTCACCGTTGGCTTGCAGGGTGCTGAGCAGGCCGGTCTGCGGGAATTGACGCATCTTCAGCACATACTCGATCACCGGGCCGTCGCCGCCCAGTAGGGGTGCTTCGACGCTACCGGTCACCGGCAACACGTCCAGATACAAATCTTCGGTCAGGCGCTGATTCAAACGCAGTTCTTCAGCGCAGAAGTGCTCGCGCGCTTCGAGGCTGGTGAAGTCGAGAAAGCCGAAATTCACCGGCTTCTTCACTTTATAAGCAAACGACCCGGTGAGGATTACCCACGAGATATGGGTTTCGATGACCTGGAACCCGTCGACGGGGTGCGGGTAGAGGGCCGGGTTTTGCAGGGCAGCGATCAGTGACTGGCTCACGGGCGATCCTTCAGAGACTGGGAAATTCGAGGTCGCCATTATGGCCGCTCGCCAGCCTGACGCAAACCTCGGAGCGCTCCTGTTGAGGATGAATAAAGTGCGTATAATCCGCCGCCATGACTCGAACTCGATCCCCCCGTACCAAGAAAAAACCACCTGCCAAGGGCCTGCGGCCGTGGCTGGGCTGGGCCATTAAACTCAGTCTGGTCGGCCTTGTGGTGCTGGCCGGCTTCGCCGTTTACCTCGATGCCGTGGTGCAGGAGAAATTCTCCGGCAAGCGCTGGACCATTCCGGCGAAGGTGTACGCGCGTCCGCTCGAGCTGTTCGTCGGACAAAAGCTGAGCAAGGACGATTTCCTCACCGAACTCGACGCCTTGGGCTATCGCCGTGAAGCCGTGAGCAATGGCCCCGGCGCTGCTGCCGTCAGTGGCAATACCGTCGATCTGAATACCCGCGGCTTCCAGTTCTATGAAGGCCTGGAGAAACCGCAGCCGGTGCGCGTGCGTTTCTCTGGCGACTATGTGGCCGAACTCTCCGGGCTCAACGGCGGGAAGTTGTCCGTGGTGCGGCTCGAGCCGCTGATGATCGGCGGCATTTACCCGAAAAATCTTGAAGACCGCATCCTGATCAAGCTCGATCAGGTGCCGCCGTATTTGCTCGATACGTTGGTCGCCGTTGAAGACCGCGACTACTACAGCCACTGGGGCGTGTCGCCGAAATCGATTGCCCGGGCCATCTGGGTCAACACCTCTGGCGGCAAGATGACCCAGGGCGGCAGCACGCTGACCCAGCAGTTGGTGAAGAACTTCTACCTCACCAACGAGCGCAGTCTGAGCCGCAAGCTCACCGAAGCGATGATGGCGATGCTGCTGGAGCTGCACTACGACAAGAAGGAAATTCTTGAGGCCTACCTCAACGAAGTATTCGTCGGGCAGGACGGTCAGCGTGCGGTGCACGGTTTCGGTCTGGCCAGCCAGTTCTTCTTCGGCCAGCCTTTGTCCGAGCTGAAGCTGCATCAGGTCGCGCTGCTGGTCGGCATGGTCAAGGGCCCGTCCTACTACAACCCGCGGCGCAACCCGGAGCGCGCGCTGGAGCGCCGTAACCTGGTGCTTGATGTGCTTGAGCAGCAAGGCGTGGCGACTGCCGAACAGGTCGAAGCGGCGAAGAAAATGCCATTGGGTGTTACCACGCGCGGCAAGCTCGCCGACAGCTCGTTCCCGGGCTTCATCGATCTGGTCAAACGCCAGTTGCGTGAAGACTACCGCGACGAAGACTTGACCGAAGAAGGCTTGCGGATCTTCACCAGTTTCGACCCGATTCTGCAGATGAAAGCCGAAGCGTCGGTTAACGACACCTTTAAACGTCTGGCTGGACGCAAAGGCTCCGATGATGTGGAAGCGGCGATGGTCGTGACCAACCCGGAGACTGGCGAAGTGCAGGCGATGATTGGTAGCCGTCAGGCCAGTTACGCCGGTTTCAACCGGGCGCTGGACGCCGTGCGGCCGATCGGTTCGCTAGTCAAGCCAGCGGTGTATCTGACCGCACTGGAAAAACCGAGCCATTACACGCTGACCAGTTGGCTGTCGGATGATCCGCTGTCGATCAAGGGGGCGGACGGCCAGGTGTGGAAGCCACAGAACTACGACCGTCGCTCTCACGGCACAGTCTTCCTTTACCAAGGGCTGGCGCATTCCTACAACCTGTCGACCTCGCGTCTGGGCCTGGAAGTCGGTGTGCCGAATGTGCTCAAGACCATTGCGCGTCTGGGCGTGACCCGGGAATTCCCGGCGTTCCCGTCGATGTTGCTCGGGGCTGGCGGCATGACCCCGATCGAAGTGGCGACCATGTATCAGACCCTCGCCAACGGTGGTTTCAATACGCCGATGCGCGGGATTCGCAGTGTGCTGACTGCTGAGGGCGAACCGCTCAAGCGTTATCCGTTCCAGATCGAGCAGCGTTTCGATCCGGCGTCCATCTACCTGATCCAGAACGCCATGCAGCGGGTGATGCGTGAAGGTACCGGCAGCTCGGTTTACAACGTGCTGCCCAAGACCCTGACGCTGGCCGGCAAGACCGGTACCAGTAACGACTCGCGCGACAGTTGGTTCGCCGGTTTCAGTCAGGATCTGCTGGCGGTGGTCTGGCTCGGTCGTGACGACAACGGCAAGACCCCGTTCACCGGGGCGACCGGTGCGCTGCAGGTCTGGACCAGTTTCATGCGCAAGGCCGATCCGCTGCCGCTGGATATGCCGCAGCCGGACAACATCGTTCAGGCGTGGGTCGATTCGCGTACCGGGCAAGGCTCGGATGCCAACTGTCCGGGAGCCGTGCAGATGCCGTATATTCGCGGCAGCGAACCGCCACCCGGTGCCGCGTGTGCAAGCGAAACGCCTGCTTCGCCGGAGTCGGTGATGGATTGGGTCAAGGGCTGGATGAATTAAGCAAAGAGGGTTTCAAGTGAACAAGTGGTTGATTCCAGCGGTGACCGCCGTGGCTTTGCTCAGCGGCTGCTCTACCGTACAGCGTGGTTCGATCCCGGTGGTGGACTCCGGCACAGCCGTGTCCAACAGCGAACGGCTGTCGGCCAACGGCGGTTTCCGCAAGACGACAGTCAAACGTCCAGTGCAGGGTCAGGCGCAATCCCAGGCCATTCCGCAAGGCGATACCGGCGTGGTGGTGATGGTGCCGGGTGGCGGTGCTGCGACATCGGCGCCGATCAGCTCCTCGCCGATCGTTCCTGGTCCGGCGTCCGGTGGGATTACGGCGGGTCCGTACAATCCTTCGCCGGTCGAGTCGGCACCGATCAACACTGGCAGCTACAGCATGCCTTCGACGCCGAGCGGCATTCCTTCGGCCAGCAGTGGCGGAGGTCTGTCCGCAGACGAGCAACTGGATGGTCCGGTACTCGCCTTGCTGACCACTGCGCAACAGCAGCAGGCCGGCGGCGACCTCAACGGTGCATCTTCCAGTCTGGAGCGCGCTCAGCGTGTAGCTCCGCGTGAGCCGCAAGTGCTCTACCGTCTGGCGCAGGTGCGCATGGCCCAAGGTGATGCGCCGCAGGCGGAACAGTTCGCCCGTCGCGCGCTGACCATGGCCAACGGCCGTCCGGATCTACAAGCCAACCTGTGGGAAATCATCGCGCAGTCCCGTGAGAAGCAGGGCGACTCCGCCGGCGCTGCACTGGCTCGTCAAAAGGCCAAGGTTTCGCTCTGATGGACACCCGTTTCCCGAAAATCGCCGATCAATTGCTGCTGATCGAGCGTGAACTGCGCACGCAGGGTTGGTGGGATGAGATCCAGCCATCAGCCGAAGCCTTGAGCAGTGTCGAACCGTTTTCGGTCGACACGCTGGATTTCGAGCAGTGGCTGCAATGGATCTTCCTGCCGCGAATGAAGATGATCCTTGAGCAGGACTTGCCGTTGCCCAATGCCTCGGGCATTCAGGAAATGGCTGAAATGGTCTTCGCCCAGCGTAATCTGCAGGGCAAGGATCGCCAGTTGCAGGTGCTGCTTAAAGAGTTCGATCTGCTGATCACCGCTTCCCGCTAGAGCCGATCCCCTGTAGGAGCTGCCGAAGGCTGCGATCTTTTTTGATCTTTGYTTTTTTTTATGCAGCAAGATCGACAGATC
>NZ_JABULD010000256.1:0-5536 GCF_014060985.1 Pseudomonas sp. MD195_PC81_125 | reverse complement strand
CGTTTGATTTGGGTACGCCACCTTCACGGAATTTCCGACAATTGTCAATCGCCCTAAATACGGGTTGAAATGCGACTTTGCGGTCATTTCTGTAAGACGCAGCCGCCGACACATGCTTGCATGTGAGGGTATTCATAAGATTAATAGTTAGAAATGTCGCCCTAATTCGCTGCAAGCCTTGTTTAACAGGCTACGCTCGCTGGACCACGAAGGAAAACAAGCGCACGTGTGTTGACCGGAACACGCCGAATCAACATCAAAAAGAATTTCCGGCCTGCCTGGCCACCCCGCCCGATGAATCATGTCGGGCTTTTTTATTGCTCGTCTGCCAGACGTTTCGCACCGTTGCAGCGCGAAACGTCCGTGAGTCATGCCAGTGCTTTCAGCGTGGCATCAATTTCCAGCAGAACCGAAGCGTCACCCTTCTCGCCCCAATAGAGCGCGATCATCTGCTTGTCAGCTTCGACCTTGAAAACGTTGCCCGGCAATTTTTCGAAATGATTCAACAGGAGCGAATCTTCACAGACTTCCTGCCACTGATTGACCCACACGCCCGGGGTTTTCTGCCAATACGTCCAGCAAGCCGGCTGCTTGCCGCGCCGTGGCCGATGGTATTGCGCGCACGGGTTTGGCGGCTCCTGGCTCAGCCAGTGCGGCCACTCCTGGGGCGCCAGCTGCATGGCCAGCCCGATGCGCCGGGCCTCCATGCGCAAGGCTATCCGGCCACTCTGTGCACGGGACGGACGCAACCAAGCCAGGGGGCTCAACACCACCAGCAGGATTGACACCACCAACCAGACCGTCATATCTCTACTCCCGACTTAAGGTGAGCGCATTGTGTCACTCTGGAACCAATGCGCTTGAAACCAGCCATACTTAACACTATTGAACCGTCACAAGGAGCACCTCATGCCCTACTCCCATATCCTGGTCGCCGTAGATCTGACCGAAGAGTGCGACCCTGTGATCCACCGCGCCCGAGAGCTGTCGGTGAGCAATGGCGCCAAGCTGTCGCTGGTGCATATCGTCGAACCGATGGCCATGGCCTTTGGGGGGTGACGTACCGATGGATCTGTCACAACTGCAACAACAACAGTTCGATCAAGCCAAGGAACGCCTGGAGCGCCTGAAGCACAAATACACCGAACTGGAAGGCTCAAACTGCCACCTGACCTACGGCCAGCCACGCCAGGAAATCCACCACTTCGCCAAGGATCAGGAATGCGACCTGATCGTGGTCGGCAGCCATGGCCGACATGGTCTGGCACTACTATTGGGTTCAACCGCCAACGATGTTTTGCACGGCGCACCTTGTGATGTGCTGGCGGTGCACCTGGTCAAACGCTGATCCCAGGCCCTTGTGAGAAGCTAAAAAGCCCGGCGTCCATCACTGGACGCCGGGCTTTTTCATGCCTGGAAACAATCAGGCATCCAGCTCCGCCCAACGCTCCACCAGTGCATCCAGCTCAGCCTGCAACTGCTCAAGTGAGGCAATCACCTTGGCCGTTTCGGCCGGCGGACGCTGGTAGAAGCCGGCTTCAGCCATTTCAGCCTCGACCGCAGCAATCTGCTGCTCTTTGTTGTCGATGTCGCCCGGCAGCGCTTCCAGCTCGCGCTGAAGCTTGTAGCTCAGTTTCTTCTTCGCAGCCGGGGCCGCAGCGACAGGCGCGGCAACCGGGGCCGGTTCAGCAGTAACCACCGCCGAGTTCAGGTCAGCCTTGCCCGACTTGCTCTCGGTCACACCCAACAGGCGCGGCGAACCGCCCTGACGGATCCAGTCCTGATAACCGCCGACGTATTCACGGACCTTGCCTTCACCTTCGAAGACCAGAGTGCTGGTGACCACGTTGTCGAGGAATGCCCGGTCGTGACTGACCATCAGCACCGTGCCGTTGAACGTCAGCAGCACTTCTTCGAGCAGTTCGAGAGTCTCGACGTCGAGGTCGTTGGTCGGTTCATCAAGTACCAGCAGGTTCGCCGGTTTGCTGAACAGTTTGGCCAGCAACAGACGTGCACGCTCGCCACCGGACAGCGCCTTCACCGGCGTGCGCGCACGCTGCGGGCTGAACAGGAAGTCGCCGAGGTAGCTCAGGACGTGGCGGCTCTGGCCATCGATTTCGATGAAGTCGCGACCTTCGGCGACGTTGTCGATCACGGTCTTTTCCAGATCGAGCTGATGACGCAACTGATCGAAGTAGGCCACATCGATCCGGGTGCCCTCTTCCACTTTGCCGCTGGTCGGTTGCAGGCCGTTGAGCATCAGCTTGAGCAGAGTGGTCTTGCCGGTACCGTTGGCGCCGAGCAGACCGATACGGTCGCCACGCTGCAGGACCATCGAGAAGTCCTTGATCAGGTACGGACCGTCCGGGTGATGGAAGCTGACGTTGTCCAGGACCATCACTTGCTTGCCGGACTTCTCGGCCGTTTCCAGCTGAATATTCGCCTTGCCGGTACGTTCACGACGTTCGCTGCGCTCAACGCGCAGGGCTTTCAGGGCACGCACACGGCCTTCGTTACGGGTTCGGCGGGCCTTGATGCCCTGACGGATCCACACTTCTTCCTGAGCCAGACGCTTGTCGAACAGCGCATTGGCGGTTTCTTCAGCAGCCAGCGCGGCTTCTTTATGCACGAGGAAGCTGGCGTAGTCGCCGTTCCAGTCGATCAGACCGCCGCGATCCAGTTCGAGGATGCGCGTGGCGAGGTTTTGCAGGAAGGAACGGTCGTGCGTGATAAACAGCACGGCGCCCTGGAAATCCTTCAGGGCTTCTTCGAGCCAGGCAATCGCACCGATGTCCAGGTGGTTGGTCGGTTCGTCGAGCAGCAGCAGATCCGGTTCGGATACCAGCGCCTGCGCCAGCAGCACGCGGCGACGCCAGCCGCCGGACAACTCGGCAAGAGTCTTGTCGGCCGGCAGTTGCAGGCGACTCAGGGTACTGTCGACCAGCGTCTGCAAACGCCAGCCGTCACGGGCTTCGAGGTCGTGCTGAACGTGCATCAGCTTGTCCAGATCGGCGTCGGTGACGATGTTCTGGCTCAAGTGATGGTATTCGGCGAGCAAGGCGCCAACACCGTCCAGCCCCTCGGCAACCACGTCGAATACCGTCCGCCCGTCGGCCACCGGCAATTCTTGCGGCAATTCACCGATTTTCAGACCGGGGGCACGCCACACCGAGCCGTCATCGGGCTTCTGGTCGCCCTTGACCAGTTTCATCATGCTGGATTTGCCAGTGCCGTTGCGGCCAATGATGCACACCCGCTCACCACGGGCGATCTGCCAGGACACCTTGTCCAACAACGGCATCGCGCCGAATGCAAGGGACACATCGCTGAATTTGAGCAGGGTCATGAGCTTCTCCAAAAACCGGGCGCGCATTCTACCTGAATCAGGACCTCAACAGGCCGGCAATTTGTCTGCTGAAGCACTCTGCACAACATTTGTTGCGAACTTGTGCTGCAAGACCCGCAAAGCTTTCGCCCGTTGCTGGCAAAAGGCTAAGCTACAGACAATTCAGTGCTGGCCGCGGCCGGTACTTGTCATGATTTCTCTGCCCGGATGTCTCATGCGCAGTCGCCTTTTCAGTGTCTTGTCCTGTTTGCTACTTACCGCCGCTGCCGCTCAATCCGCCCAGGCGGTGGACCTGTCGACCCAACGCCAGTATTACGATGAAGCCAAGCGCGCACTGGCCAAGGGCGATACCGGCCCGTACTTTCGTTACAGCCAGGCCTTGGCCGATTACCCGCTGGAACCGTACCTGGCTTACGACGAACTGACCGCGCGTCTGAAGACCGCCAGTAATGAGGAAATCGAGAAATTCCTCGCCGAGCACGGCGACCTGCCCCAGGCCAACTGGATGAAACTGCGCTGGTTGCGCTGGCTCGCCGACCGTGGTGACTGGGCAACTTTCGTCAAGTATTACGACCCGAAACTCAACTTCACCGAACTGGACTGCCTCAATGCGCAGTACCAGATCAGCAGCGGCCACAAGGCCGAGGGCTATGCCAACGCCGACAAACTGTGGCTGACCGGCAAATCGCAACCGGCCGCCTGTGACGGGTTGTTCGGGATCTGGGCCGCCGATGGCCAGTTGACCGAGCAGAAACGCTGGGAGCGCACCAAACTTGCCGCCCAGGCGCGCAACTATCCACTGGCCAACAGCTTGGTCAACGGCCTCACCACCCTCGCCCCGCGCGGTCGGCTGCTGGTGGATGTGGCGCAGAAACCCGAACTGCTCAATCAGCCGTCGCGCTTCACTCCCGCTGACGAGCCGATGTCCGACGTGGTCAGCCTCGGCCTGCGCCGCCTCGCCCGTCAGGACCCGGACAAGGCCATGGCCCTGCTCGACGGATACGCCAGCAGCATGCATTTTTCCCGTGACGAAAAAGTCGCGATTGCCCGGGAAATCGGCCTGACCCTGGCCCGGCGTTTCGACAGCCGCGCGCTGGACGTGATGACCAAATACGATCCGGAGCTGCGTGACAACACCGTGTCCGAATGGCGCCTGCGCCTGCTGTTGCGTCTGGCACGCTGGGACGATGCGTATCAGTTGACCCGTCGGCTGCCGCAGGATCTGGCGACCACCAACCGCTGGCGTTACTGGCAGGCCCGCAGCCTGGAACTGGCACAACCGCAGAACCCGGAAGCGCAGACCCTGTACAAGAATCTGGCGAAAGAACGCGACTTCTACGGCTTCCTCGCCGCCGACCGCTCGCAACTGCCTTACTCGCTGATGAACAAGCCGCTGGTACTCAGCCAGGCCACCATCAACAAAGTGCGTAACACCCCCGGTGTGCGTCGCGCTCTGGAATTCCATGCGCGCGGGCAGATCGTCGACGGGCGCCGCGAGTGGTATCACGTCAGCCGCCATTTCAATCGTGACGAAATGGTCGCCCAGGCCAGACTGGCTTACGACCTGAAATGGTACTTCCCGGCCATTCGCACCATCAGTCAGGCGCAATACTGGGACGACCTGGATATCCGCTTCCCGATGGCCCACCGCGACACCTTGGTGCGTGAAGCCAAGACGCGCGGCCTGCATTCGAGCTGGGTGTTCGCCATCACCCGCCAGGAAAGCGCGTTCATGGATGACGCCCGCTCCGGCGTCGGCGCCAGCGGCCTGATGCAATTGATGCCCGGCACCGCCAAGGAAACCGCGCGCAAGTTCAGCATCCCGCTGGCCTCACCGCAGCAAGTGCTCGATCCGGACAAGAACATCCAGCTCGGCGCCGCTTACCTGAGCCAGGTGCACAGCCAGTTCAACGGCAACCGCGTCCTGGCCTCCGCCGCCTACAACGCCGGCCCCGGCCGCGTGCGCCAGTGGCTGCGCGGCGCCGATCACCTGAGCTTCGATGTGTGGGTGGAAAGCATCCCGTTCGACGAAACCCGCCAGTACGTGCAGAACGTGCTGTCGTACTCGGTGATCTACGGGCAAAAACTCAATTCGCCGCAGCCGCTGGTGGATTGGCACGAGCGGTATTTCGACGATCAATGACAGGTGCTGAATACCTGAAATGAAAAAATGCCCGCATCCATCGATGC
>NZ_JABULD010000731.1:0-754 GCF_014060985.1 Pseudomonas sp. MD195_PC81_125 | reverse complement strand
CTCCATTTCGAATCTCTTCCTGTTATCAAAGGGCTTCCACTACCTTTTTCGGTGCGAATCCTTGCAACAAGCCAGCTCAGCGATGTGGCCAATGACTTCAGAATTGTGGATTTGCCAGCGCCGTTATTTCCCACGATGACTGTAATGTTCGATAGGTGGTTCTCGGTGGGCGCGAGATCGATGGTCAATTTGTCGAAGCGGCCAACATCCGCGAGTTTAAGTTTGATGATTTCCATTACAACGCTCTTAGAGGGGCGGTCGGCTTGAAAGCAATTACGGGCATTATGTCACTCCCGGCCACGTATGGATTCCGTGGAGTTTAGATACATTCGTTCGCGTCGGTCATCCTTAAAAATGGTTTCTGCATGTGCCCATCAAAATGTGTTGCGTAACGCCCTTCAATTGCCTCGGACGTTTCCTTCAAACCGCGGCGGCGTTGGTGAACTGGTGGCTTGAGTCGTACGCCGATAACCTCATCGGGCCGCTGCAAAATCAGCGGTCGGATGTGGAAGTCCGAGGATGACAGGGAAGCGTATGTGCGCCCGTGACCACATGTTGGTATTTTTTATGCCACCATCGTCTATGCAGCTATGCGCAGGAGCACTCTCAAGTGCACCGGGTTTCTCTGACCCCGGACTTCCACACCTGCGCCAAAGCTGCCACCCTCTCGTGGAAGGGAGTTCGGCAGTTTTCTCTCTAATGTCAGAGGTATTCACACATGAAAAAAACAGATCCAAACAGGCCAAGAAACTCC
>NZ_JABULD010000163.1:0-2152 GCF_014060985.1 Pseudomonas sp. MD195_PC81_125 | reverse complement strand
AGCAGGCTCGCTCCCACAGGTTTACAGGGTGAAACGCAAATTTGTGTACCCCGGAGTCACTGTGGGAGCTGGCTTGCCAGCGATAAGGCCATCAGCCTCAAAACAAATATCAGCCGGCTTTGCGCAACGCCGCAATCAACTCATCCTTGCGCATTGAAGAACGCCCGGCGATATTCTTCGCCCGCGCCTCTTTGCGCAGACTGTCCACGGTCTGCGTCTCGCGCGACGCCTTGCTGTCGCGCGCATGTCCTTCGCGACTGGCCACCGCTCGCCGCGATGATGCCTTGCGATCTTCGGACTTGGCACTCGCCGGTTTCCTGCGCCCGGAACCGCCAGCCTTTTCGCCACCGCCCCGACTGTTTTGTTTGACCCGTCGCCCAGGCGCGCGCTTCGGCTTCGTCCTTGGACAGGCCTTTATGCTCGTAGCTGTCTTCAATGTGCTGAGCCTTGCGCTTCTGCTCGGCGGTGTATTTGTCTTTGCTTCCACGAGGCATGGGATTTCTCCTTGCATCAGTAGATGGGTTTCATATGTAGGAGCTGCCGAAGGCTGCGATCTTTGCTTTTAAAAAACAAGATCAAAAAATCGCAGCCAGCGGCAGCTCCTGCATGATCATGTGTTCACACAACCACCGCTTCTAGACATCCAGCTTTCTCGCCGCTTCAACGCCCGCGGCACTGAGCTTGATCGGCAGATTCAACGAGTGTTCGCCGGCCTCGTTGCAAGTCACATGACCATGGTGAATCAGTCCGCGATCCTGCAGGGCGGCGAGGGCGCTGGCCACGACTTTCTCACCGCGATAGTTGTCCAGCACCTCTTTGCCCAATCCACTCGGATGGGCGTGCAGCAGGCGGGTAAGGACTTCTTTTTCCAGGTTTTTATCGACGTTCATGGTTACCTCTTCATGGATGTGAATAGGACGCTCGCGTCGGCGAACTACTGACCGCTGCCTTCGGAACCCGAGCCACCGGTGGTGGTTTTCGAGCCGATGCCGGGGCCGGCGTTATCGGGTGTTGCGGGGGAGTCGGGGGTGTTCATGCCACCCTGGCGGCCGGGATCACTGCCCTGGGTGCGCGGATCGGTGCCGGTGGCGGGTGGCTGATTGATCAACGGAACGCCGGAGCCATCGGTGTTCATGCCCGGGGCACTGTTAATGGCGGGAGCGCGTGGTGACGGAACCGGATCGGTAGGACCGGTGCCTGCTGCGGTGGTAGAAGCGGCGAAAACCGCAGGACTCAGCAGGGCGGCGAAAACGAGGGCAGTCAACCTTGACGGGATCATAGGGCTTCTCCAGTGATTGAATTCCTTACCTTTCGTTGGTCTGCCCCTGGACTGGATTGGTGCCTGATGAACGACGAACGGTCGAGACACAGGTCATCAGTCGATGCCGATTTCTTCCTTGAACTGCTCCATGAAACCCTTCAGACGCTGATGGCGGATCTGCGCCAGACGCTGACCGGCGCCAGTCTGAAAACCGTCGGCAAGGTGCAGCAGTTTGGTCTGGAAGTGGTCGAGGCAGAAGCGTGTGTCATCGTAGTCACGTGTCTTGGCTTCGGGGTCGCGTGGATCGTACAGCGCACTGCCCATGCGCCCGGCAACGTAGAAGGTACGGGCAACGCCGAGCATGCCCAGCGAATCGAGACGATCGGCGTCCTGGACCAGTTTTGCTTCGAGGGTGAGCGGGGTGATATTGGCGGAGAAACTGTGGGCTTCGATGGCGTGGCTGACGGCGGCGATTTTGCTGGCGGGCCAAGCCAGTTCAGCCAGCACGTTGGCCGCTTTGTCAGCGGCAAGGCGCGAGGCCTGCGAGCGCAGCGGCGAGTTCTTCTCGACAGCTACGCAGTCGTGCAGCAGCACGGCGGCGAGCAACACTTCGAAGTCGCCGCCTTCCTCGGCCTGCAAGGTGCGCACGGTGTGCCAGACCCGTTGCAAGTGAGCGAGGTCGTGGGCGCCGTCGTCGGAGGTCTCCAGAGCGTGGGGCAGCAACTCGGCGGCGAGTGAGGTGAGCGGGGCAAAAGCAGTGGCGTTCATGAACATCCTTGCAGACTTACCTGAATTTCGAAGCCCATGATACTTCTGTGGTGAGGGGATTTATCCCCGATGGAGCGCGAAGCACTCCCCCTTTTTCAAGGCTGCTGCGCACCCCATCGGGGG
>NZ_JABULD010000612.1:0-2397 GCF_014060985.1 Pseudomonas sp. MD195_PC81_125 | reverse complement strand
CCAGCTCCCACAGTGATCCGTGGTGATTTCAGGATTTGCGGTACACCACAAAACCTGTGGGAGCTGGCTTGCCAGCGATGCGGCCCGAACAGACAACGACAGATGTCGAGGTGAACATGTACAACTGGATCGACGCCCTCGCCGACCTGCAGAACCAGGGCGAACCCTGCGTTCTGGTGACAATCATCGAAGAACTCGGCTCGACCCCGCGCAACGCCGGCTCGAAAATGGTCGTCAGCGCGAAACAGACCTTCGACACCATCGGTGGCGGGCATCTGGAATACAAAGCCATGCAGATCGCCCGCGAGATGCTCGCCAGCGGCAAGCAGGACACCCATCTGGAGCGCTTCAGCCTCGGCGCCAGCCTCGGCCAGTGCTGCGGTGGCGCCACCGTGTTGCTGTTCGAACCGATGGGCCAGGTGCAGGCGCAAATTGCCGTGTTCGGCGCTGGACATGTCGGCCGCGCGTTGGTGCCGCTGCTCGCCAGCCTGCCGTGCCGGGTACGCTGGATCGATTCGCGGGAAGAGGAATTCCCCGCCCAGATTCCCCACGGCGTGCGTAAAATCGTCGCCGAAGAGCCTGTGGATGAAATTGATGACCTGCCCGCCGGCAGCTACTGCATCGTCATGACCCACAACCATCAGCTCGACCTGGAACTGACGGCCGCGCTCCTCAAGCGCAACGACTTCGCTTACTTCGGCCTGATCGGTTCGAAGACCAAACGCGTCAAATTCGAACATCGCCTGCGTGATCGCGGTTTCGACAGCAGCGTCGTGCAACGCATGCGCTGCCCGATGGGCATCGGCGAAGTCAAAGGCAAACTGCCCGTGGAAATCGCCATCTCCATCGCCGGCGAAATCATCGCCACCTATAACGCCAATTTCGGCCAGCATAGCGCCAGCGCCGAACCGATTGCCAAACTGCTGCCGGTTTCCCGGCGCAGTCAGGCCGCCACACTCAAAGCCTCAAACTGATTAGAGAACCCTCATGCCTCTGACTCGCAAAGCCTACCGCGCCGCCATCCTGCACAGCATCGCCGACCCCGCCGAGGTCGGTATCGAAGCCTCCTACGAATATTTCGAGGACGGCCTGCTGGTGGTCGATGGCGGCAAGATCAGCGCCCTCGGCCACGCCAGCGAACTGCTGCCGACCCTGCCGGCGGACATCGAGATCACCCACTATCAGGATGCGCTGATCACCCCGGGCTTCATCGACACCCACATCCACCTGCCGCAAACCGGCATGATCGGGGCCTACGGCGAGCAACTGCTGGACTGGCTCAACACCTACACCTTCCCGTGCGAAAGCCAGTTCGGTGACAAGACCCACGCGGATGAAGTCGCGGACATTTTCATCAAGGAACTGCTGCGCAACGGTACCACCACCGCACTGGTGTTCGGCAGCGTGCACCTGCAGTCGGTGAACTCGTTCTTCGAAGCGGCCGAGAAGCTCGACCTGCGGATGATCGCCGGCAAGGTGATGATGGACCGCAATGCGCCGGACTACCTGACCGACACCGCCGAATCGAGCTACGTCGAGAGCAAGGCGCTGATCGAACGCTGGCATGGCAAGGGTCGTTTGCACTACGCGGTCACCCCGCGTTTCGCCCCGACCAGCACCCCGGAACAACTGACCCTCGCCGGCCAGTTGCTGACCGAATACCCGGATCTGTACATGCAGACCCACATCAGCGAGAACCTCAAGGAAATCGAGTGGGTCAAGGAATTGTTCCCGGAGCGCAAGGGCTATCTGGACGTTTACGATCACTACCAGCTGCTCGGCGAGCGCTCGGTGTTCGCCCACGGCGTGCACCTGTGCGACGACGAATGCGCGCGGCTGGCGGAAACCGGCTCGGCGATCTCGTTCTGCCCTACCTCGAACTTCTTCCTCGGCAGCGGCCTGTTCAACCTGCCGATGGCCGAGAAGCACAAGCTCAACGTCGGTCTCGGCACTGACGTCGGCGGCGGCACCAGTTTCTCGCTGCTGCAAACCCTGAACGAAGCCTACAAAGTCATGCAGTTGCAGGGGGCGCGCCTGAGTCCGTTCAAGTCGCTGTACCTGGCGACCCTCGGCGGTGCGCGGGCACTGCGCCTGGAAGACAAGATCGGCAACCTGCAACCGGGTTCCGATGCGGACTTCCTGGTGCTGGACTACAACGCTACGCCGCTGCTGAGCTATCGCTTGAAGCAGGCCAACAACATTGCCGAAACGTTGTTTGTGCTGATGACGCTCGGGGATGACCGCACCGTGCAACAGACGTATGCGGCGGGTGCACTGGTGCATCAGCGCTGAGTTTTCTCCAGGCATAAAAAATCCCCCCGGTGGTGTTCACCCCGGGGGATTTTTTGTTGCCTGTAGGAAGATCAAAAAGATCGCAGCCTTGCGGCAGCTCCTACA
>NZ_JABULD010000234.1:0-3302 GCF_014060985.1 Pseudomonas sp. MD195_PC81_125 | reverse complement strand
CGGCGTTACCGGTCATGCGGTTGTTCAGGACGTTACCGGTACCGTTGAGGTTGCTGCTGCCTGTCAGTTCGAGATTTTCCAGGTTGTCACCCAGAGTCCAGTTCACCGACGACCGTACGGTATCTATTTCACTGGCCAGAGTGCTGGTTTCGATGACCGTGTCGCCGGCGTTGTCGACGATGTAGGTGTCGTTGCCCAGACCGCCGATCATGGTATCGGCGCCCAGGCCGCCATCGAGGGTGTTGTTGCCATCGTTGCCGGTCATGCGGTTGTTCAGCTCGTTGCCGGTCCCGTTGAGGTTGGCAGTGCCGGTGAGCAGCACGTTCTCGACATTGGCGCCGAGGGTGTAGTCGATGGAGGCGAAGACCCGGTCGATTTCGGTCAGTGAGGTGCCGGTCTCGACAACCACGTCACCGATGTTGTCAACGTAGTAGGTGTCGTTGCCCGCGCCACCGATCATGGTATCGGCGCCGGCCATACCGTTGAGGGTATTATTCAGATCGTTGCCGGTCAGCTTGTCGTTGAAAGCCGAGCCAATGGCGTTCTCGATCTTGGCACCAATCGCGATCCCGAGTCCGTCATTGATCAAAGTGTTGGTGTTGAGGTCGGTGAAGGCTTTGCCGATCTGACTGTAGGCGCCCTCATTCAAATTGATGTTGACGGCTGCGAGCTGGTTGCTGCCATCAATGGTGTCATTGCCACCTGCATCCCAGATCGTCTCGAAGACGGACTGGTTGGCATCCCATTTGTAAACGTTGTCGCCGGTTTGCCAAAGCATGTTGGCGCCATACAGGCTTTGCATCGCAATGATGTCCAGCACCATTGGCGTCGTTGGCTGATAGGAGTAGTTGCTGTTGTAGCTCATCACGGTGAAGTGAACGTCATCAAACGACGGATCGAGCAATTGTTTGTTGGCTGCACTTGTATCGAAAGGATGCTTGAGGCCCAGGGCATGTCCGATTTCATGCACAAACGTCAGGTAGTCGTAGGTGCCCTTGACCGGATTCGGATCATCGGTAGCCATCCCGACCCATACATCGCCCGCAGCAGGCAGGTTGTCAGGAAAGTAAGCCCAAGCCGCCGTTTTGTTGTCCATCAATCGATAGCCGCCGAAGCGCAGATCACCCACAGTGCCCAGGTTATCGCTGGTGAGGGTGAAATTGATGTTGGCAACGGCGCTCCACGCCCCCAGGGCTCCGATAATCGAAGTCTTCTGCGCGGTCGTCAGTTCATACAGTGCGTTGTATTCATTCTTAGGGCTGTAATTGGTGGCGAAATACGAAGTCCCCGGAGCCATGAAGCTATAGCTGAGGTTAGTCGCCCCGAAAGGATTCCAGTCGGATCCGAGCCAGAATTTACCGGCGATAAGGCTGTCGACGAGCGCGTTGCCAGTCAGTGAAGCGGGAAACGTAAAGGAGTACGTCAAGGGCGTAGGCATGCGTGGATTTCCTGAGTGCGCTGCGGCCCTTCCTGAATGCGACCGCTACAAAAAATGCGATTTTGCACCAGAAACAATACATTTGACATCATTGAGCCATCATTTTTCGGATTGGTGGCGTCAAATAACTGACCGGGCGATCTGTATCGGCATGTGCAGTAGAATTCTGAAATAAGCCTCACGACCGTTCGTCCAGGATTTTTCATGACTGCTCTCAGCTCTACACTCATCCGCGAAACCTTCCCCGTCGGCCCGCTCCAGTGCAACTGCACGATCATCGGCGACCCGCTCACTAAAAAAGCCATCGTCGTCGACCCGGGCGGCAATCCTGACCTGATCATGGCGCGCTTGATGCCCACGGTCTGAAAGTGGTCAGCATCATTCATACCCACGCCCACCTCGATCACTTCCTCGCTTCCGGGCTGATGAAAGAGAAAACCGGCGCAACCTTGCATCTGCACAAGGACGATCAGTTCCTATGGGACAACCTCGAGATGCAATGCCAGATGTTTGGTGTGCCGTACACCCCGGTACCGTCGCCGGATCGCTGGTTGAGCGACGATGAAGAACTGGCCTGTGGCTGCGGTGTAGCGCTGCATACGCCGGGACATACGCCCGGTTCCATGAGCTTTTGGTTTTCCGAGGCTAAGCTGTTGATTGCCGGCGACACGCTGTTTCGTCGCGGGGTAGGGCGCACGGATTTGTGGGGCGGCGATCAGGCGACCATCGTGCGATCGATCAAGCAGCGGCTGTACACGCTCGACGAAGACGCCATCGTGGTTGCCGGGCATGGTCCGGACACGCGTCTCGGAGATGAAATGCGCGAAAACCCGTTCGTGCGCGCCTAAACATTTTGTCACGAGTGTGCGGCGGAATTTTTCGGCATTGTCATGATCCAACGCCCGCACAGGTCTATTGCCTAGGGCCGCTGCCACACAAAATGCAAAAACCAGGAGCACTTCATGTTCACCACGCCTCGTTTGATTATTGTTGCTACCGCTGTGGCCATGTTGGCCGGTTGCGCCTCGCCCAACCCGTATGACAATCAGGGGCAGGCCGACGGTGGCTCGCAAGGCATGAGCAAAACTGCCAAGTACGGTGGACTCGGCGCTCTGGCCGGTGCCCTGGCAGGTGCCGCCATCGACCACAACAACCGTGGCAAGGGCGCCTTGATCGGCGCGGCGGTGGTCGGTGCTTCGGCCGCCGGTTACGGTTACTACGCCGACCAGCAAGAGAAAAAGCTGCGCGCCAGCATGGCCAATACCGGGGTTGAAGTGCAGCGCCAAGGCGATCAGATCAAACTGATCATGCCGGGCAACATCACCTTCGCCACCGATTCGGCGAACATCGCCCCGAGCTTCTATCAGCCTCTGAACAATCTGGCCAACTCCCTGAAGGAGTTCAACCAGAACCAGATCGAAATCGTCGGCTACACCGACAGCACCGGCAGTCGCCAGCACAACATGGATTTGTCCCAGCGTCGTGCACAGAGCGTGGCAACTTACCTGACCTCGCAAGGTGTCAGCGGTGCCAACCTGTCGGCCCGTGGCGCCGGCCCGGATAACCCGATTGCCAGCAACGGCGACGTCAATGGTCGCGCGCAGAACCGCCGCGTCGAGGTCAACCTGAAGGCGATTCCGGGTCAGCAGTATGGTGGTCAGCAGCAACAGCCGGGTACGGTTCAGCAATATCCGTAACTGAATGCTTGAGTGATGAAATGCCCGGTCTTGTGACCGGGCATTTTTTGCCTGAACGCAGTCGCCCTGTAGGAGTTGCGGCACGCTGCGATCTTTTTGATCTTCAGCTCTCAAACAGCACGATCAAAAAGAATCGCAGCCTCGTTTTCACTCGACAGCTCCCTGCA
>NZ_JABULD010000267.1:0-2682 GCF_014060985.1 Pseudomonas sp. MD195_PC81_125 | reverse complement strand
CAGGTTTCGTTGGTGTTCAAAAAATCGGTGAACGACTCGATCACTGTGGGAGCTGGCTTGCCAGCGAAGGGGCCATTAAAAAACATCACAGAAGTGCCGGAACTACTCCGGCAGCTCATACACATAAATCTTGTCCGCCGCCATCTGATACCCGGCATCCGCCAGTTCGCTGGTGGACGCCTTGACCTGCAGCGGTCCCTCGACCCAGTACGGCTGATACAGCTCGTCGAGCTTCACGCCCAGCTCGCTTTTCACATGCACGATCTGGTTCGACGGCGGTGGCGGCACGTGGATGCAGGCGCCGAAGTACGGCACCAGCAGGAAGTCGGTGGTGCGTCCTTCTTCATTGACTTCCAGCGGCACGATGTAGCCCGGCAGGCGGATGTTCTGCCCGTCGAGACTTTGCACGACCGGCGCGTTGGGCATGTCCTGTTTTGCCGCTGGCGCCGACTCGGCGGAGAGCGCGTCGCCCATCTTCGACAGGTCGTGCAACGGCGTCATGTTCGGCACCTCCGGCGCGGCGTCCGGCGGGATCATCTCCGACCAGGTCAGGTCTTTCGGTGCCGCTGCCCACACGGGCAGGGCGACCAGCAACAGCAGCGCAAGCACAGCGCGGGGCATGGTGAACATCCTCATAAACGGATCGACAGGCCATCGGCCAGGGATTGGCGATACGCGCGCCAGGCCGGCACGCTGCCCATCAGCAGCGCGGCCGCCAGAATGCCACCGAGCAGCGTCCATTCATACTCGCTCGGCCACGCCAGCGGCAGATACAGCCCGTAATTGGCCTGTACGTAACCCTGCGCGGCGGCGATGCCGAGGTACAGCAACGCCAGTCCGGCGATTACACCGGTCAGTGCCAGCGCGAAAGCTTCCAGCACCAGCAGACTTGCGATGTGCCACGGTCGCGCACCGACCGAACGCAAAATCGCCATCTCCCGGCGGCGCTCGTTAAGGCTGGTGAGAATCGCCGTGAGCATGCCGATCAACCCGGTCAGCACCACGAACAGCGAGACCACAAACAGGGCCTTTTCAGCGGTGCTCATCAGGCTCCACAGCTCCTGCAAAGCCACGCCCGGGAGGATCGCCAGCATTGGCTCGCCCCGGTATTCATTGATCTCGCGTTGCAGGGCGAAGGTGGAAATCTTGCTGTTGAGGCCGAGCATGAACGCGGTGATCGCCTGTGGCGTCAGGTCCATGTTGCGTGCCTGATCCGCCGTGATCCGACCGTTGCCGCGTGCCGGCACGCCGTTGTGCCAGTCGATGTGAATCGCCTCCATGCCGCCGAGGCTGATGTGCAGCGTGCGATCTACTGGCGTGCCGGTGCGCTTGAGAATGCCGACCACGGTGAACGGTTTGTCATCGTGCTTGACCAGACTGATCGCCGCTACGCCGTGGGCCAGCACCAGTTGGTCGCCGAGCTTATAATGCAGCGCTTCGGCGACTTCGGCGCCGAGCACCACTTCGAACGGGTCGGTGGCGAAGGCACGGCCGTCGGCCAGTTCCAGATGTTGCTGACGACCGTACTGGTAATGCTCGAAATAGGCTTCGGTGGTGCCCATCACCCGGTAGCCGCGATGGGAGTCGCCGAGGGACATCGGGATCGCCCACTTTACCTTCGGGTTGCTGGCGAAATGTTCGAAGCTGTCCCAACGAATGTTGTTGGTCGCGTTGCCGATGCGGAACACCGAGTACAGCAGCAAGTTCACCGAACCGGAGCGGGCGCCGACGATCAGGTCGGTGCCGCTGATGGTGCTGGCGAAACTGGCTTTGGCCTCGGTGCGCACGCGCTCGACCGCGAGCAACAGGCACACCGACAGGGCAATGGCGAACGCGGTGAGCAGGGCGGTGAAGCGGCGGTTGGCCAGGCTGGCCATGGCCAGACGAAACAGATACATCTCAGACCTCGGCAGACGTGGCGGCGCGATTGAGCTCGGCCAGGGACAGGTGACGGTCGAACAGCGGCGCCAGGCTCTGGTCGTGGCTGACGAACAACAGGCTGGAGCCGGCCTCGCGGCATTCGGCGAACAACAGACGAATGAAGTTTTCCCGGGCGTCGTAATCCAGCGCCGAGGTCGGTTCGTCGGCGATCACCAGTTCCGGCTGGCCGATCAACGCACGAGCGGCGGCGACCCGTTGTTGCTGACCGATCGACAGCGAATCGGCGCGACGGCCGAGGATGCTTTCATCCTTCAGACCCAGGTGGGCGAGCAGGGTGGCGGCAGCCTGGTCGACGCTGCCATGACGCTGTTTCGCCCGCTCGGCACGCAGCCTGGAGAAGTGGCAGGGCAACTCGACGTTCTCGCGCACCGAAAGAAACGGCAGCAGGTTGAATTGCTGGAAGATGTAGCCGGTGTGATCGACACGAAAGCGGTCGCGGGCGCCGGCACCGAGTTCGGTCAGTTCCTGGCCGAGCAGGCGAATGCTGCCGCGCCCGGGCTTCTGCACGCCACCGAGCAGACCGAGCAGGGTGGTCTTGCCACTGCCGCTGGGGCCTTTGAGGAACAGGGTTTCGCCGGGCTCCAGGCGAAACGCCGGGATGTCCAGCAGCGGCGGGTGGCCGGGCCAGTTGAAGCCCAGGTCGGACAGTTCGATGAGTGCTTGGGTCATGGCACCAGTTTCATGTTTGATCACGGGCCCGTGTAGGAGCTGCCGAAGGTGCGATCTTTTTGATCCTGTTTT
>NZ_JABULD010000690.1:0-22255 GCF_014060985.1 Pseudomonas sp. MD195_PC81_125 | reverse complement strand
CGAGCTGAGTCTGGTGGCCAACGTCGCCAATGCCTACCTGACCTGGCGCGCCGATCAGGAGTTGCTTGAACTGACGCGCCAGACCCTCGTCGCCGATGAACAGAGCCTGCGCCTGACCACGCGCAACCGTGACGCCGGCAAGTCTTCGGCACTGGAACAGGCGCAGGCCAAGACCAGCGTCGACAGTTCGCGAGCCAATCTGGCGCGCTACAAACGCCAGGTGGCGCAGGATCTCAACAGCCTGACGCTGTTGGTCGGCGCGCCAGTCCCCGAGCAACTGCCGGCGCAACCACTGGCCAGCGATCTGATCCGGCAACTGCCGGCCGGGTTGCCGTCGGATTTGCTGCAACGGCGCCCGGACATTCTCCAGGCCGAGTACCAACTGAAGGCGGCCAACGCCAATATCGGCGCGGCGCGCGCGGCGTTTTTCCCCAGTGTCAGCCTGACCGCCAGTGCCGGCACCTCCAGCCGCGATCTGTCCGGGCTGTTCAGCGCCGGCTCGGGCGCCTGGACGTTCCAGCCGCAAATCAACCTGCCGATTTTCAATGCCGGCAGCCTGCGCGCGAGCCTGGATTATTCGAAATTGCAGAAAGACGTCGCAGTCGCCGAATACGAGAAATCGATTCAGACCGCGTTTCAGGAAGTCGCCAATGGCCTCGCGGCGCGCAGCACTTATCAGCAGCAATTGCAGGCACAACGCGATCTGGTGCGGGCCACTCAGGACTACTACAACCTGGCGCAGCATCGGTATCAGAATGGCGTCGACAGCAGCCTGACGTTTCTCGACGCACAGCGTTCGCTGTTCAGTTCACAGCAGGGGCTGATCACCGATCGGCTTGCGCAACTGGTGGCCGAGGTCAACCTGTACACCGCGCTGGGCGGCGGCTGGCGGGCCGATGAGGCGAATTTTCATTAGCCTCCCGTCACTTTTTCTTACACCTTTTGTCGCCAGATCCTGCGCCACGCGGCGATCCGTGGCCGGCGTCTGCCGTCAGTTTGGTATCATGCGCCGCTTTTACGGTTAACCCCCCCGCCAGTCCTGCCGACTGACGGGCTGCAAAAGGCGGTATTAGATGACGGCTTTGTTGACTCGCCGCAAGGTGCTTGCGGGAATGGGCGTGCTGGGCCTGGGCCTGCTCGCCGGCTGCGACACCCGTGGCCAACTGTCGTACAAGTACGGCAAGGACCTGAGCGACAAGATCCTCGGGCGCACCTTCAAGCTGAAGAACACCGACGGCGAAACCATGACGCTGTCGAGCTTCCGCGGCATGATGCCGATGATCTTCTTCGGCTTCACCCAATGCCCGGCCGTGTGCCCGACCACCCTCGCCCGCGCCGCGCAAATCAAAAAAACTGATGGGCAAGGATGGCGACCGTCTGCAGGTGATCTTCATCACCCTCGACCCGGAACGCGACACGCCGCAGATCCTCGACAGCTACGTCAAAGCCTTCGACCCGAGTTTCGTCGCGCTGTACGGCACCGTCGAGGAAACCAAGGCCACCGCCAAGGAATTCGACGTGTTCTACGAGAAGGTCCCGGCGGGCGACACCTACACGATCTCCCACACGTCCACCAGTTACGTCTACGACTCGCGCGGCCAGTTGCGCCTGGGTCTGTCTGTATCGCTTTCGGCACAAGAGTGCACGGAAGATTTGCTCACCGTTATGGAGGTCTGCTGATGCACCCCGTTTTGAACAACATCAAACGCGCCGTTCTCGCTGTGTCCCTGCTGGGCCTGGCGTTTCAGGCCAGCGCTCAGACCAAGGTCGACGACGCCTGGGTGCGTGCGACCGTGCCGACCCAATCGGCCAGCGGTGCGTTCATGACCGTCACCGCCGACAGCGACAGCAAACTGCTGAGCGTGGCCTCGCCGGTGGCCAAAGATGTACAGATCCACGAAATGACCATGAAGAACGACGTGATGAGCATGGGCCCGGTCAAATCGGTCGACCTGCCGGCCGGCAAAGCGGTCAGCTTCGACCCGAACGGCTACCACGTGATGCTGATGGGCCTGACCGCTCAGCTCAAGGAAGGCGAAAGCGTGCTGCTGACCCTGACCGTGGAAAACGCCAAGGGCGAGAAAGAAACCGTCGAAGTCAAAGCCGAAGTCCGTGCGCTGACGCACATGGAAGGCCACGATCACAGCAAGATGCATTGATCTGACTTGGCGGTAATAAAAAGGGGCGGCCTGATTGATGATCAGGTCGCCCCTTTTTTTATCGCACCTGTCAGCCGCGCTTGCGGGCCAGTGCGTTGCGCACGCTTTCTCTCGACATCCCCGAGCGCGGTGCCGCCGCAGTTTTCTCCACGGGCGCCGCAGCCAACTGCTGCTTGCGCTTCAACACCTGACTCCAGCGATAACCGAGATAACCGGCTGCCACAAAGAATCCCAGCCAACCGGTGATCAGGTTGACCACTGTCCACAGCCCAAGGGTGATCAGTACGGTTTTCCAGGTGAACAGCTTCAGGTTGGCGCCGACAACATCCTCAGGCATCCACCAGCCGCTCACGCAAAAACTCGATGAAACGCTGGGTCTTGGCCGGCAACAAGCGGGTTTCCGTCAGTGCGTATACCGCAATTGAATTGGACTGCCACTGCGGCAACACCCGGCATAACGCGCCGCTGGCCAGATCTTCGGCGGCAATGCCTTCGGCCAACACGGCGATTCCCTGATCAAGCATGGCCAGGCGCCTGAGCATGCCGACACTGTTGAGCTGAAAGCGTCCGGCGATTTCGACTTCAATCGTCTCTCCGGCCGTAGACAGGATCCAGTTGTCCGGCCTTGGCGTGCGCAAACGCAAGCACTCGTGCTTCACCAGATCACTCGGTTGCCGCGGCGTACCAAAACGCTGCAGATACCCCGGTGATGCATACAACCCGCGTCGCAACGTGGTGAGCTTGCGGGCGATCAGATTGGACGTCGCCGGCTCACCCATGCGGATCACGACATCCACCGGCTCGCTGACCAGATCCACCTGGCGTGGCGTAAGGTCGAAATCGAAGCTGATGCCCGGGTAATTCCCGGCAAATTCGGCGATCAGCGGTGCCAGATAAACGTTAGCGAAATCCACCGGCATCGACACGCGCAACAGTCCACTGGGCTGCGCCAGCATTTCACCCAGTTGCTCGTGCGCCAGGCGCGCCTCCTCGACGATCCGCTTGCAGCGGTCAAAGTACAGCTGCCCGGCTTCAGTCAGTTCAAGCTTGCGCGTGGTGCGATGTAGCAAACGCAGGCCAATGGCCTTTTCAAGGCCGCTGATGCGCCGCGATAGAGTCGAATTGGGCATGCCCAGTGCCTCGGCCGCGCGACGAAAGCTGCGCACCTTCACTACCTCCACAAACAGCGCCATATCGTTCAAAAGCTCCACGGAAATTGCTCCATGAGTGGAATAGTCATTTCATCTTTAGCGGATTTATCCCGAAAACGGATTGATCAATGATAGCCACATCAATTACCGAGGAGCAGCAAAATGAGTTCGCTATTCACGGCCGTCCAGATGGGTCGCGTTGTACTTGAGAACCGTCTGGTGATGGCGCCGATGACTCGATCCCGTGCCGATGACGACGGCGTACCCAGTGATCTGGTCGCCACTTATTACACGCAGCGCGCCGGCGCCGGCCTGATCATCAGTGAAGGCGTGTATCCCCAGGGGACGGGTAAAGGCTACGTGCGTACTCCCGGGATCGAGACCGACGAACAGGTCAGCGCCTGGAAACAAGTCACCGACGCGGTGCATGCTCAAGGCGGCCGAATTTTCATGCAATTGATGCACAGCGGACGAATCTCCCATCCGTCGCTGCAACCCCGCGGCGCCCTGCCCCTGGCACCGTCGGCGATCAAACCGGCTGGTCAGACCTGGACCTCGAATGGCCTGCAAGACTTCGTCACGCCGCATGCACTGAGCGTGGTCGAAATTGCCGCAGTGGTTGAAGGCTACCGTCAGGCAGCTCGCCGGGCGATTGAGGCCGGTTTCGATGGTGTTGAAGTGCATGGGGCCTCCGGGTATCTGCCAGAGCAGTTTCTCTCCTCTGGCAGCAACCAGCGCAGTGATGAATATGGCGGCTCGGTGGAAAATCGCGCGCGGTTCCTCCTCGAAGTGCTGGCGGCAGTTGCCACGGAAATTGGCAGTGATCGCGTGGGCTTGAAAATCTCCCCCGAGATGAATTTCAACGACATCATCGATGCCGACCCACAAGCAACGTACACCTATCTGGTCGAGCACCTGCACAGTCTCGACCTTGCTTATCTGCACGTCGCCTTGTTTGGCGCCAAGACCGACTATCACGCGTTGCTGCGGCCACTCTTCGATGGTCGCTACCTGATCGGTGGAGGACTCGATCAAGCCGCCGCCCAGGCGTTGATCGAAAACGCACAAGCGGATGCTGTGGTGTTCGGCAGTGCGTTCCTTGCCAACCCGGATCTGCCCGAGCGTCTGCGTCTCGGTGCCGAACTCAATGCACCGGACAAAGACACGTTCTACACCCCGGGCGCCAAGGCTATATCGACTATCCGACATTGAGCCAAGCGTAAGGAGTCTGCCATGTCCGCCCGCGCCTCCTTGAAGTCCATGCGTCACGGCAGCCATTTCCGTGCCTTTTCTCTGCACGGCGGGCAGCCGGATGTCAGCATCGACCCGTTTCTTGCCGTAGATCATGCGTGGATCAGCGGGCCGACGTTTGCGCCCCACCCACACGCTGGGTTCAGCGCGGTGTCGTATCTGTTTGCCGACTCGCAAACCGCAATCGACAACCGTGATTCGCTGGGCAACCGCAACTTGATTCGACCAGGTGGCCTGCACTGGACAGCCGCCGGCAAAGGCATCGTTCACGAAGAGGTCCCGAACGAAAGCGGCAAGACCGTACACATGCTGCAAATTTTCATCAATTTGCCGCTCGCATTTCAGGAGGCTGCGCCTTTTGCCCTCAGTCTTGCCCCTGAAGACGTGCCGGTCTTGCGTTTGCCGGGGGCCGAAATCCGGTTGCCACTGGGTGCCTTTCTCGACACCCGCTCGCCGCTGGATCTGCCGACCGACGTAAGCCTGCTCGATATCAGCATCAAGCCGAGGCACGAAGTGCGGATTCCCGTTGCCAGCGGCGAGTCGGCGTTCGTCATGCCAATCGACGGCGACATCTGGATCGACGACCAGCGTTTCACCATCGACAACGCGCAGGTACCCGTGAGCCTGGCCATCGGCGAAGCGCACAGCATCACCCTGCGGGCTACAGATGCACCCGCCCACGCCGTGGTGTTTCGTGGTGTGCCATTGCATCAACCGGTGTATTGGCAGGGGCCGCTGGCACTTGCCTCGTCAGACGCGCTGAGCCGGGCGGTTGCGGCCTATCAGCGCGGTGAGTTCGGAACTCTGCAACCCCGTTGAACCGTTCCATCGACCGGGGCGCCGTGCCCCGTAACATCTGCCAGGAGAGATACCATGAGTTACGAGAAATTCAGTGCCAATAATGCTGCCCTGCTGTTGATCGACCATCAGGTGGGCACCATGGGCTGGGTGAAATCCATTCCGTTCGAAGAACTCAAACGCAATGCCCTGATGCTCGCCAGAACCGCAAGCATTCTCAAACTGCCGGTGGTGCTGACGTCGAGTATGGAGGAATACGCTCAGGGTCCATTGCTCAGCGAACTTGAGACGATCCTGCCTGCCGAGTTCGCCGCACGAGTCAAACGCTTGGGCATCGTCAACGCCATGGATGATGAAAACTTTGCCGGCGCCGTCAAGGCGACCGGACGCAAGAAGCTGATTATTGCCGGGGTCACCAACGACGTCTGCACGGTATACCCGGCGTTGAGTCTAGTGCGCGACGGTTATGAAGTGCAGGTGGTTGCCGATGGCGGCGGATCGCCGAGCGTCATGGCCGACGATATCGCCTTGCGCCGCATGGACAAAGGGGGGGTGACCCTGACCACGACCAATCAGTTGATCGCCGAACTGGCCGGCAGTTGGGCAACCCCTGAGGGTGGCCAACTGGTGCAGGTGTTGATGGAAGCCTTGCAGTCCTGATCACTCAACTCCGGCAGCCGCCGCTCGGCGGCTGTTTTTTATGCATCAGCTCCCCGCGCCACCATGCGCCTCTTCAAAGAAGTAATCCTTCCAACTGCCGGCCTTGTTCTTCAGCACGCCCAGTTCCTGCAATTTTTCGGCATAGATAAACGTGCGCTGCGGCACCACCGTGAAGTCGATTTCCGGATCAGTGACGATCTGCTCGACCAGCGCCAGCGGCAGCTTCGACTGTTCGACGCGGATGTACGCCTGGGCGGCGGCGGGTTTGTCAGCCTTGATGATTTTTTCCGCTTCGGCCAACGCGTCGTAGAACGCCTTGTAGGTCCTGGGGTTTTCGTCGTGGAATTTTTCCGTGGTGTAAAGCACGTTGAAGGTGGCCTGACCACCGAGCACGTCGTAGGAACTCAGCACTTTGTGCACGTTGGGGTTTTGCAGCGCCTGATACTGGAACGGCGGACTGGAGAAATGCGCGTTGATTTCCGAACCGCCGGCAATCAGCGCCGCCGTGGCGTCCGGATGCGGCAGGCTGACCGAGATGTCGTCAAATTTCTTGTACTGGTCATTGCCGAATTCCCTGGCCGTTTCGATCTGCAGGGTCCGCGACTGGAAACCCACGCCCGCCGCCGGCACGGCGATACGATCCTTGTCGCTGAAATCCTTCAGGGTCTTGATGTTCGGGTTGTTGGTCAGCAGGTAATTGGGCATCGAGCCGAGCGAGGCAATGGCCTTGACGTTCTGTTTGCCACGGGTGCGATCCCACACGGTGAGCATCGGCGGCACCCCGGCGGAGACCACATCCAGCGCGCCGGTCAGCAGCGCTTCGTTCATCGCAGTGGCGCCGGAGATGCTGTTCCAGTCGACCTTGATCTCCAGCCCCTGCGCCTTGCCGTGTTTTTCGATCAACTGCTGATCACGGACCACATCGAGAATCAGATAACCGATGCCGAATTGCTGGGCGATGCTGATCTTGCCCTCGGCCTGCGCACCGCTGCTGAACAGCAAACTACCTGCCAGGGATGCGGCCAACAGGGTCAGCGCAGAACGTTTGAACGGTGTGGCCATGACAACCTCGCAGCAGGGGTGGATTTGGCTGAAAGGCCAAACTCTATCGCTATAAAAAACAGAAATTAAATACCGTTATCGAATATCCATAGCACGCTCGCATGGGCCGTCATGCGCTGATTTAAACAGCCTGAAACAATAAATCTGCCATCGGTTACACGCTTTGCGTCAGCCGTCAGCGCGCTGACATCAACGCCAGTCACGGTCTCAAGCCCTGCGCCGTGCCTTCGAGAGCGGATCAGCCGGTAGTTTAAAAGGGCGATCAGAAAGCCCACCCTTGGTATCATCGCGCACACTTTTATGACGGTTTGATGGCTGGAAGGTCTGTGTTTGTGAGCGTTCTTTTGCGTTGGTTGCGGCAGCCGCATGCCCGCCTGTTTTCCCTGATTCTGCTGGTACTGATCGTACCGGTGTGCCTGCGCGCGGCGTTGGGCTGGTCATCGCCGCTGGGCTATTTGTCCGACCTGGCGATTGGCAGTTTGCTGGTGATGTTGCTGCATCGCCGGGTGTGGTGGCTGGCGTTGCCGTTGCTGCTGTTCTGGGGGTTGCTGGCGGTGGCGACGGCGGAACTGGTCAGTGCTGTCGGCCGGCTGCCGAATCCTGCCGACCTGCATTACCTGATTGACCCGCAGTTCGTGGAAAACTCCACCGGTGGCGGCTTTGCCCATCCGGCGCTGGCTGTGGCGCTGTTGCTGGCGCTGCTGTTCTGGTTGCTGACGCGGTTCGCCAATCGCGCGCAACCCGCTGCTGCCCTGCCCCGTGCCGTGTGGGCCGCACCGGCGCTGCTGTTCGCTGCGCACTGGGGCGTGCAAAACCAGTGGCCGAGCGAGGAAGATCCGTGGCGCCTGTACAACCTGCCGCATCAGTTGCTCGCCTCGCAAGTCGCCGATCTGCAGTTGCAGGCCGAGGAATGGCTGGACGGTGACGTCGAACCCGCCGCGCCACAGATGGCCGGGCTGACCGATCTGGATCTCAATGGCCACAAATTGCTGGCCGCGCCGGGGCAGGCGCGCAACGTGCTGATCATCGCCCTGGAAGGCATTCCCGGCGCGTACATCCGCGCGAATCGCGAGGCCATCGGCAGCCATTATCAGGAAGACCTGATGCCCAACCTCAGCCGCTGGGCCGAGCGCGGCATGAACACCCCGGATTACGTGCTGCATACGCACCAGACCATTCGCGGCCTGTACGCCATGCTCTGCGGCGATTACGACAAGCTCAACAACGGCACGCCCAAAGGCGTGGAAATGCTTACCCAGCAGGAGCGCAATCAGGCCTGCCTGCCGGCGCAGCTGCGCCAGCACGGCTTCAGCACTCATTACCTGCAAGGCGCCGGTCTGCGTTTCATGGCCAAAGACAAGATCATGCCGCACATCGGTTTCGATGCGACCCACGGTCTGGAATGGTTCTCTAACGCCAACTATCTGGAGTTTCCGTGGGGCAAGGATGACAAGGCGTTCTTTGAAGGCGCGCTGGACTACGTTGGTCAACTGAAGCAGCAGAAGCAACCGTGGATGCTCACCCTGCTGACCGTTGGCACCCACCAGCCCTACTCCGCGCCGGAAGACTATCTGGCGCGCTACGAGACACCGAAGCAGGCCGCTGTCGGTTATCTCGACGATGCGCTGGGGCAGTTCCTCAGCGGCCTCGAACGCCAGGGCGTGCTCAAGGACACGCTGGTGGTGATCACCTCGGACGAATCCCACGGCATCGATGGTGTGCGTCTGGCGTCGTCGTGGGGCTTCAACCTGACGCTGGCACCGGAACATGAGCAACTGCCGCGACTGAATGCCGGGGTGTACGGACATGTCGATCTGAGCGCATCGATCCTCGATTATTTCGACTTGCCAGTGCCGACGGCGCTGAGCGGGCGCTCGCTGTTTCGCGACTACGACAGCGGGCGCGAAATCATGTCCTACACCAACGGCAAACTGCGCTACCACAATGGTCAGGGGATCTTCTCCGAGTGCGACATGCCGCGCCGTTGCCGCTACTACGAAAGCGCCGGGTTCATTGCCGAGCGTGCCACCTTCAAGGGCAATGAAAGCAGCCAGCAGGCCCGGCAGATTGCCGCGCGGGCCATGGCGCTGGACCTGTCGCTGCTGCGCACCCCGCTCAATCAGCGTTACCAGTTCGGCAGCAATAATGTCATCCCGCTGCAGGCGCAGATCAACGATGACTGGGCCGACAACCTGATCGGCGCGCAGTACCTGGAAATGCCCAAGGGCTCGCACACCCGCGTGCGCCTGACCGTGCGCTCGGTGGACCCGCAGCAGGCGGCGTACATTCAGCTCAAGGCCAAGGAGTTCGAACAGGACGTGCAACTGGGCCTGCCGACCGAGATGGTCGCCACGGCGGACCAGCCGCTGGAGATGGATTTCAGCTTCGACAACCCGCAACAGCGCAAGGCCTTCTCGTTCCATTTGCTGGGCTATGGATTGGGCGCGGTCGAGGTCACGGATTTCAGTGTGATCACCGAATTGCCGGGGCAGGAAGATCCGCTGGATGCGCTGCCGGAGGATGACACCGCACAATCAAGCTGATGCCCGAGCAGGCGCTGCCGCAGGCTGCGATCTTTTTGATTTCGTTTTTTCAGGATCAAAAGATTTCAGCCTGCGGCAGCTCCGACAGGGGGGCGAAGGGCTATCAGAACGTCGTGCGCAACCCGACCTGAATGCTGCGACCTTCTGCCGGTGCAATATCGCGCAGGATCGAACTGGCATAGCGCACGGTCTGGTTGGTCAGGTTCTCGGCGTTGACGAAGGCCAGCCATTTGCTCTGGCCGACATCAAAGTGATAACCCACATTGGCGCCCAGCGTGGTGTAGCCGTCGGTGCTGCTTTCGTTGTCTGGCACACGATGCTGCGAGCTGGCGTGTTCGATATCGATCCGCGCCTGCCAGCGATCCAGCTCCCACAGCAAACCACTGTTCAAGCGCAGCGGCGCGATGCGCGGCAGGTCCTGGCCGTTGTCGAGATTCTTGGCGCGGGTGTAATCGCCTGACAGCTCCAAAAGCAAATTTGCCGTAGGCATTTTCGCCAAGCGTCCAGCGATCCTGCGCCTCGATGCCACTGAAACGTGCACGCACACCCGAGTAGGTGTATTCGGCAATCCCGCCAGCATCCTCTTCGCCTTCGTCATTCAGTGTACGGCCCGTGCCGAGCAAGCCGATGTAGTTGGAGAAGTGACTGTAAAACACACCGACACTGCCCTTGTGCGTGCCGTTGTCGAAGCGCAATGCGAGGTCGCTGGACACGGCTTTTTCTTTCGACAGCCCGGCATCGCCGACTTCATAGGTGCCGGTCGCGACGTGGGCGCCGTTGGCGTACAACTCATAGAAGGTCGGCGCGCGTTCGGTGTAGCCCAATGTCGCGGCGACCGACCAGATCGGCGTCAGCGTGTACACCGCGCCGGACGACAGGCTGCCGGCGGTGAAACTGCTGGAGCGGTCGGCATTGGCAAAGCGCTCGTTGCCTTTGGCGTCTGGGTCGACGGTGGTGTGTTCGAGGCGTCCGCCGAGGGTGAACAGCAGGCGCTCAGTGGCTTGCAACTCTTCCAGAATGAACAGTGCGCCAGCGTCAGTATCGGTGTGCGGCACAAAGGCTTCTTCGCCCAGTGCCGAGAATTCGTTGCGGCTGACCTGGGCGCCGATCACCCCGTTGAACGGGCCCAACGGTTGATGCCGAGCCTCGATCCGAGCTTCGTAACCCTTGTTCTTGAAGGTGGTACCGACTTCACCGCCCTCGATTTCCCGGTGCTGGTAATCGGTGTAGCCGGCATCGAGTTTGATCGAGCTGAATGGCCCGTCGAGATTGCGCATTTCCGAGGCGAACGCGTAGTGCTCCTGCTGCATGCGAATGCGCACGTCGTCTTCGGCGGGCGAGCCGTAGTTCGAATCGTAATGGCTGTAGGACAGACCGGCGTAACCGTCATCCCAAGTGTAGGAACTGCCGACGGCGCCGCCATCCTGACGACCGTCGCTGTTGGCGAGCCGATGCTTGCGCGAGTCGCCGTCGTCGTTGGCGCGCGCCGTGCCGGTCTTGGCGTAGCCGGGAATTTTCAGGTCATTGAATTCACGGGCGCTGGCGTCCAGGTGCAAGGCGAACTGACCGTTGCCGGCCTCGAGTTTCCCCGCGCTGCTGCGGGTCGTGTCGGCACCGCCGTAACGCAACTCGCCGGCCCCGTGAATGCCTTCGATGGCTTCAGTGGGGATGCGGTTATCGAAGGTGTTGACCACCCCGCCGATCGCGCTGCCGCCGTACAGCAACGCCGCCGGGCCACGGACGATTTCAATGCGCTCGACGTTGACCGGGTCCAGCGGCACCGCGTGATCGTAGGACAGCGACGAGGCGTCCAGCGCGCCGACGCCGTTACGCAGGATGCGAATGCGGTCACCGTCCTGCCCGCGAATGATCGGCCGACTCGCGCCCGGGCCAAAGTACGACGAGAACACGCCGGGCTGCTTGTTCAGCGTCTCGCCGAGGCTACCCTTCTGCTGCAACGTGAGGTCGTCGCCGCTGAGGACGGTCGAGGGCGATGCCAGGGTCTGGCTGCCCAGCGGATTGCCGGTGATGACTTGCGGTTGCAGTTCGAGCGGCTCGGCGGCGAACACAGGTGAGGCAACAAGCAGTGCGGCGGCCAGAGGAGTCAGGCGTCGTTGAAGGGGTTGGGAACGGGCAGGTATTTCAGAACTTCCATGAGCAGAAAAATGAGATCGCTGCCGGCGTTTGGCGAGTAACGCTGGCAGAAACAGAATGAAATCTTTTTTATGTTATACAATAACATTTCTTTCTGTCATCACGATTCTCGCAATCCGTTTTGCAGCAAGCCCTCAAGCACGGGGATTTCAAGGTCGCATCAGACAATCATCCAACCTGCGCAACAGGCAAAAACGCTGAAAGACTGCGCCTATCAACCTCCAATAGTCGGCCTATTAGCTGGTTGCCCAAGTCGGGTCTAGCCTTACTAGTCCGAAGTCGGCATGAGCCGGCCGCACAAGACCTGATAAGGATCCGAACATGGCAAATGAATCGAAATGCCCGTTCAACCACGCTGCCGGTGGTGGTACGACGAACCGTGACTGGTGGCCGAATCAACTGAACCTGAAGATCCTCAGCCAGCACTCGCCCAAGTCCGATCCGCTGGGCAAGGACTTCAACTACGCCGAAGCCTTCAAGAGCCTGGACTTCCAGGCCCTGAAACAAGACCTGCGCGCGCTGATGACCGACTCGCAGGACTGGTGGCCAGCCGACTTCGGCCACTACGGCCCGCTGTTCATCCGCATGGCCTGGCACAGTGCCGGCACCTATCGCACCGCCGACGGGCGCGGGGGCGCCGGCTCCGGCCAGCAGCGTTTCGCCCCGCCTCAACAGCTGGCCGGACAACGTCAGCCTCGACAAGGCCCGGCGCCTGCTGTGGCCGATCAAACAGAAATACGGTCGCAATATTTCCTGGGCCGACCTGATCGTGCTCACCGGCAACGTCGCACTGGAATCCATGGGCTTCAAGACCTTCGGTTTCTCCGGCGGCCGTCCCGATGTCTGGGAGCCGGATGAAGACGTGTACTGGGGTTCGGAACGCGAATGGCTCGGTGGCGACAGCCGTTACGGCAAAGACAAGTCAGCCATGCAGGAACCCGGGGACGGCACACTGGTGGCCGAACCCGATCTGCATGGCAAAGAGGAAAGCCGCACCGATCAGGGCGAACGCAACCTGGAAAACCCGCTGGCCGCCGTGCAGATGGGCCTGATCTACGTCAACCCGGAAGGTCCGGAAGGCAATCCCGATCCGGTCGCCTCGGGTCGCGATATCCGCGAAACCTTTGGCCGCATGGCCATGAACGACGAAGAAACCGTGGCCCTGATCGCCGGCGGTCACGCCTTCGGCAAAACCCACGGCGCCGGCCCGGCCGACAATGTCGGGCCTGAGCCGGAAGCGGCCGGACTGGAAGAACAAGGCCTCGGTTGGCGCAACGCATTCGGCACCGGCAAAGGCGCCGACACCATCACCAGCGGCCTCGAAGTCACCTGGACCACCACTCCGACCCAGTGGAGCAACAACTACCTGGAAAACCTGTTCGGTTTCGAGTGGGAACTGTTCAAGAGTCCGGCCGGTGCGCACCAGTGGAAACCGAAAAATGGCGCCGGGGCGGGTACCGTTCCCCATGCGCACGATCCGAGCAAAAAGCTCTCGCCGACCATGCTCACTTCAGACCTGGCGCTGCGCTTCGACCCGATCTACGAGCCGATCGCCCCGACGCTTCCTGGCCAACCCGGACCAACTGGCGGACGCCTTCGCCCGCGCCTGGTACAAGCTGATCCACCGTGACATGGGCCCACTGTCGCGCTACCTCGGCCCGGAACTGCCGAACGAGGAACTGCTGTGGCAAGACCCGATTCCTGAGGCCACGCACCCGCTGATCGACAGCAACGACGCGGCGGCGCTGAAAAGCAAAGTGCTGGCGTCCGGGCTGTCGGTGTCGCAACTGGTGTCCACCGCATGGGCCGCCGCATCAACCTTCCGTGGTTCCGACAAGCGTGGCGGCGCCAACGGTGGCCGTCTGCGTCTGGCCCCACAGAAATTCTGGCAGGCCAATCAGCCGGAGCAACTGGACAAGGTGCTGAAAACCCTTGAGGGCATTCAGAACGAGTTCAACGCCGGATCATCCGGCAAGAAAGTCTCGCTGGCGGATCTGATCGTGCTGGCAGGTAACGCCGGGGTCGAACAAGCGGCGAAAAACGCCGGGCACTCGGTGTCGGTGCCGTTCAATCCAGGTCGAACCGATGCGACTCAGGAGCAAACCGATGTCGAGTCGTTTGGTTTCCTCGAACCGATTGCCGATGGTTTCCGTAACTACAGCAAAGGCAAATACACCGTTTCCGCCGAAGCCCTGCTCATCGACAAGGCGCAACTGCTCACCCTCTCCGCCCCGGAAATGACCGTACTGGTCGGCGGTCTGCGGGTACTGGGGGCCAACGTCGGGCAAAGTCGGCATGGTGTGTTCACCTCGCGCGCTGAAACGCTGAGCAATGACTTCTTCACCAACCTGCTGGACATGGGCGTGGAGTGGAAGCCGACCTCACCGGCAGCAGACGAGTTCGAAGGACGCGACCGCAAGACCGGCAGCGTGAAGTGGACGGCGACGCGGGTGGATCTGGTGTTTGGTTCCAACGCGATTTTGCGCGCGCTGGCCGAGGTGTATGCGAGTGCTGACGCGAAGGAGCAGTTCGTGAAGGACTTCGTGGCGGCATGGGCCAAGGTGATGGAGCTGGATCGGTTTGACCTGAAGTAACGCAATAAACTGTAGGAGCTGCGGCACGCTGCGATCTTTTGATCTTGATTTAAAAAAACCAGAATCAAAAGATCGCAGCCTCGTTTCACTCGACAGCTCCTACAGGGTTTTTGTGTTCGCCTGAAATATTGATCAGGCGAGCGTTACGCCAGGCTTTTGCTCACCACTTCGTACACATCGCTCGACAACTGCCCAGAAGCCAGAATCCGCTCCAGCTCAGCCTTCATCAAGGCCTGACGGGCGCTGTCGTATTTGCGCCAGCGGGTCAGTGGCGCCAGTTGCCGCGAGGCGATCTGCGGGTTGAAGCCGTTCAATTCGATCACCAGATCCGCGAGGAAGCGGTAGCCCGAACCGTCGGCGGCGTGGAAGTTGATCAGGTTCTGCCCGGCAAACGCACCGACCAGCGCACGTACCTTGTTCGGGTTCTTGATGTTGAACGCCGGGTGCTGCATCAACGCCTTCACCCGCGCCAGACCGCCCGGCAATGTGCTGCCGGCCTGCACACTGAACCACTGATCCATGACCAGCGGGTTGTCCTTGAAGTGCTCGGCGAAAGTTGCCAGCGCTTTGGCCTTTTGTTCTTCGAACGGCGAGTTGACCAGCACCGCCAACGCGGTGAGGCGCTCGGTCATGTTGTCGCTGTTTTCGAACTGTTCCTGTGTAGCGGCCAACACTTCCGGCTTGCCGCTGAGCATCAGGTACGACAGCGCAATATTCTGCAGCGCGCGACGGGCAAAGTGCTCGGCCTCGGCCACGTATGGCGTCTGCTTCGACAAATCGCGGTTGGCCTGATAACGCAGCCACAGCGCTTCGAACAGGTTGTCCGCCAGTTGCTTGCGGGCAAACTCGCGAGCGGCGTGGATCGCCTCGACCTCCGCCACTTCGCTGATTTCGGTCAGATACGCTTCGCTCGGCAGCGAAAGCATTTCAGCGACCATGGCCTGATCCAGCGACTCGTCGGACAGCACGGTTTTCAGCGCCGAGATCAGACGTGGATCAAGCACCAGGCTTTCGCCCTTCTGCTGCTGGGTGATCAATTCCTGCAGCACTTGCACCGACAGTTGCTGACCGGCATCCCAGCGGTTGAAGCCATCGCTGTCGTGCTGCATCAGGAACATCAACTGGTCGCGGTTGTACGGGAAGCTCAGTTTGACCGGCGCCGAGAAACCACGCAGCAACGATGGCAGCGGGTGTTCAGCGATGTCGACGAAGGTGAACGTCTGCTCGGCTTCAGTCACCGAGATCACACGGCTGGTACCTTGCGCTGCCGCTTCACCGGCCAGACGCAGGACAATCTCGTTGCCCTTGCTGTCGAGCAGACCGAGTTCGACCGGGATCACGAACGGCAGTTTTTCCACTTTGTCCGGCGTTTCCGGGCAGCTCTGACGGAAGGTCAGGCTGTAGGTTTTCGCCGCAGCGTCGTAGGACTCGCTGACCGCCAGACGCGGCGTGCCAGCCTGGCTGTACCAGCGCTTGAACTGGGTCAGGTCGACACCGTTGGCGTCTTCCATGGCCTTGACGAAATCGTCGCAGGTCACGGCCTGACCGTCGTGGCGTTCGAAGTACAGGTCACTGCCCTTGCGGAAGCCTTCGGCGCCCAGCAGGGTGTGGATCATGCCGACCACTTCCGAGCCCTTTTCGTACACGGTCAGGGTGTAGAAGTTGGAGATCTCGATGAAGCTGTCCGGACGCACCGCATGGGCCATGGGACCGGCATCTTCGGCGAACTGGTGGGTACGCAGGTACGCCACGTCCTGAATGCGCTTGACCGTGGCCGAGTTCATGTCCGAAGAGAAACCGGCGTCGCGGAACACGGTGAAGCCTTCCTTGAGCGACAGCTGGAACCAGTCGCGGCAGGTCACGCGGTTGCCCGACCAGTTGTGGAAATATTCGTGGGCGACGATCGCCTCGACCCGCTGGTGCGCGGCGTCGGTGGCGGTTTCGGCGCGGGCCAGCACGGCGCTGGAGTTGAAGATGTTGAGGCCCTTGTTCTCCATCGCGCCCATGTTGAAGTCGTTGACGGCGACGATCATGAAGATGTCCAGGTCGTACTCGCGACCGTAGACCTGTTCATCCCAGCGCATCGACTTCTTCAGGCTGTTCATTGCGTGCTGGCACTTGTCGATGTTTTCCGGCTCGACGTAAATGCGCAGTGCAACATTGCGATTGGTCATGGTGGTAAAGGTGTCTTCGACACACCACAAATCACCGGCCACCAGCGCGAACAGGTACGCCGGCTTCATGAACGGATCTTCCCAGGTCGCCCAGTGCCGGCCGTCTTCGCCCGGCCCGGAGGCGATCGGGTTGCCGTTGGACAGCAGCACCGGATAGCTGTGCTGCTCGGCGACCACCGTGGTGGTGAACTTGCTCATCACGTCCGGGCGGTCGAGGTAATAAGTGATCTTGCGGAAGCCTTCGGCCTCGCACTGGGTGCAGAACATCGTGCCGGACTTGTACAGGCCTTCCAGCGCGGTGTTGGTTTCCGGGTGGATTCTGACGCTGGTGTCGACCGTGAAGCTGGCGCTGGCCGGCTGCAGGGTCAGGGTGTTCTCAGTCAGCTGATAATCGCCGGCGCCCAGTTCCTGGTCGGCCAGGGTCACCGACAGCAGTTCCAGCTGCTGGCCGTCGAGTACCAGTGGCGGCAGGCCCGGGCCACGCTCCGGGTTGCGGCGCATCACCAGTTGCGCGTGGACCAGGCTGTGGTCCTCGAACAGCTCGAAGGTCAGGTGCGTCTCGTCGATCAGGTACTCGGGCGCCTGATAGTCCTTCAGGTAAATCATCTTCGGTTGTTCGGTGCGCATGCTGGAATCCTTATTGATGCACGGCGAGTTGATAGGCCGTGTATTTACGAACGTTGATCACGCCGGTGTCGAAAATCAGGTACTGACCCTTGATCCCCAGCAGCGTGCCTTCGGCAATCGGGTTCTTGTCCAGGTTGAAGCTGACGATTTTGGCCGGGTATTGCTCGACCGGATAGCGGATTTCGAGCGGTTCTACATCGGCAATCGTCTGAATTGCCTGTAGGCCGAATCGCTGTTGCAGACCTTGCAAGCCTTCGGCGCAGCTTTCAAACAGTTGATCGCGCACTTGCGCCAGGTCCACCGCCGCCGCATCGCCCTTGAGCAAGGCGCGCCAGTTGGTCTTGTCGGCCACCTGACTGCGGAACAGGTCTTCGACGAAGCCCGACTGCTGACGTGTGGCGACGCGCATGATCGGCAGCGCCTGACTCGCGCCCTGATCCAGCCAGCGGGTCGGCAACTGGGTAGCACGAGTGATGCCAACCTTGATCCCCGACGAGTTGGCCAGATAGACCACGTGATCGGTCATGCAGAACTTCTGACCCCACTCCGGCTCACGGCAGGTGCCGGCCTCGAAGTGGCAGCGCTCCGGGCTCATGATGCAGAGGTCGCACTGGGCCAGTTTGGTCATGCACGGGTAGCAGTAACCCTGGCTGAAACTGGTTTTGGTCTTGCGCCCGCAATGGGTGCAATGAATCGCCCCCAGGTACTCCAGACGCACCGTAGTGCCGATCATGGGGTTGACCGGCACCTCGACGTCATCGAGACGAAACGCGTATTGCACGTTCGGCCCGTCCAGGCGCGCCGACATTTTGCTGATTGCACCGCGGCCAATCTCGATCAATGGATGGCATCCGACTTGAACAGGATGTTCGGCACTTCGATCGACTTCGACGCACATTCCTGCGGGCCCATGTAACCGGTACGCTGGTCTTCAGGCAGGTTCTGGATTTCCCAGGCGATCATCGCCTGCAGCGACAGCTCGCGCTGTTCGGCGGTGAGTTTGCCACCATCGGACCACTTGCCGATTTCCACGGCCAGTTTCAGGCTCTCGTAGATGTCCGGGGTGATGTTGTTGATCATGTCGTTAAAAGAGGACATCTGGGTCTCCGTGCTCTTTATTCACTGAAAATGTTAGGCGGCCAGTTTACGGCGGTTATACAAACCGCCCAACAAACCGGTGAAGCATCCGATGAGTAACCCGCTGACGTGCGCGGCGTTGGCGATCTGACCGAAACCGATCATCGAAACCAGCCCGGACATGCAGATCACCAGCCACACCAGCATCATCACCAGCACCCCACGCGGCAGGCGATACGCCGGGTTCGGCGCCAGCAACTGGAAAATCCAGCAGTGGCCAAGCAGTCCGTAAAGCACGCCGGACAAGCCGCCGAACAGGCTCGGGCCGCTCCAGGCAAACTGCGCGTAGTTCGACACCAGGCTGAACAGCAGGGTCAGCCCGAGCAGATTGATGCTGCCCTGACGTGACTCGATGCGCCGCCCCAGCTCCCAGTACCACATGCCGTTCATGGCCAGGTGCAGGATGCCGAAATGCAGCAGCATCGGCGTGAACAGGCGCCACCACTGCCCCGCCGCCAGGCTGTCGGCCAGCGGCGTGAACTGGATGTACTCGCCGACCACGCGAAAATCGAGGAAAGTCAGCCAGCGGATCGTTTCGAGGTTGTCGCCCAGATAGGTCAGGCCACCGACCAGCAGGCTCAGCAGCAGGATCAACCCGGTGGCCTTGGCGTGTTTGAGTTGTTCGGCGAAGCTCGGGCGCTTGAAGGTTGGCGCCAGCGGGATGTCCAGTTGCTGATCGGGATCGCCGGCCGGAAAGCGCTCGTACAGCGAACGTACGTCTTCGCTGATTTCCGCTGGCGCCCACAGCACCTGCTCGCCCGCCTCTTCACTGACCCGATGCGGCACCTGCATCCGTTGCAGCAGCTTGACGAAACCACTCAAATCCACCGCCAGTGGCAGACGCAATACCGCTACCGCACTCATTGCAGCACCTCCGGCCGCTCGACATCGACCCAGACAAATTTATGCGGATCCAGGCGTGTTTCCTGATCCAGACGATAGGCCACCAGTTTGCCGTAGAGCACCGCGCTGTAATCGAGACACGCGAGATTCGGGCGGATCGGCGCCGGTTTGCCGCTGCGCCAGTAATGGCCGACGAACAACAACGGCTCGTCGATGCCGTAGCGCAGCAGGTTGTTTTTTTTCACTGGAGGTCAGCGGCTTCTGCGCCACCGGCTCAGGCAGTGCATCCGGCTGGAAGACAATGTCGCCGTAGGTTTTCGGATCGTCTTCCCAGAACTTGGTACGGAAGAACGAACGCACCAGACCGTCGCCGCTGGTCATGGTCAGACCATCCGGCAGGCGCATGTCGGTGCCGCGCAGCAAGCGGTCGAACACGGTGCAGGCGAAGCTGCCGGGCACGGCCGAGGCCTGGAGAAAGTGCTCGTCGATACGCGCATCGGGGAACAGACCGCGCAACGGTTCGATCAGGCTGGCATCCCAACAGGCGTGCACCACGCGGAATCGTCCGGCATCGACCACCAGCGGCAGTTCGTAGAACCAGTTGAGGAAGTCATGCCAGTCGCCCGGATGGTCTTCGAACTGGGTCAGGGTTTCGTGCAGCAGGCGTGCATGACGCGGCGTGTGTTCGCGCACGAACTGCTTGCCGCTGCCCGGCAGCGCCGGCGTGCTCCAGCCCAGTGCGTTGAATTCGTGATTGCCCATGATGCACAGCGCCTGCCCGGCCTCGACCATGTCGTGGACGATGTGCAGGGCTTCGCGGATCCGCGGGCCACGGTCGATGATGTCGCCGACGAACACGGCCATGCGCGATGGGTGCCGCCAGACCCCGCCCTGCTTGTGATAACCGAGGCGGTCAAGCAAGTGTTCGAGGGTCAGGGCGCATCCGTGCACGTCACCAATCAAGTCATAACTGCGCGCGGGATCGAGCATCAGTCGCCTCCACCACCCAGCTTGCTGCCCCAGCCGAGTTTGGTCCGGCAGACTTCGTAGTAATTGTGGTCGAGCGGATGAATCAGCCGCAGCTTCTGGGCTTTCTTGCTGACGGTGATGGTATCGCCCGGCGCGCAAGTGAAGTGGTTCTGCCCGTCGCAGGAAACCTGCGGGTAGATCTGCATGTTTTTCGACACGACGATTTTCAGCTCACTGTTGCCATCGACCACAATTGGCCGGCTCGACAACATATGGGGGTACATCGGCACGATCACAATGGCGTCGAGCTTCGGATGCATGATCGGGCCACCCGCCGACAACGCGTAAGCGGTGGAACCGGTCGGGGTGGCGACGATCAGGCCGTCGGCCTTCTGGCTGCAGACGAACTGGCCGTCGATGTACAGCTCGAACTCGATCATCCGCGTCGATTTGCCCGGGTGCAGCACCACATCGTTCAGCGCATCGCCCTGGCCGATGGCCTCGGCGTGGCGGCGGACTTCGGCTTGCAGCAGGAAACGGTTTTCCACCAGATAGTGGCCGTCGAGCACCTTGGCCACTTCGACTTCCAGCTCATCGGGGCGAATATCCGTCAGAAAGCCGAGGCTGCCACGGTTGATCCCCAGCACTGGAATATTGTGCTTGGCCAATGCGCGTGCAGCTCCGAGCAAACTGCCGTCACCGCCGACGACGATGACCATGTCGCAGACTTCGCCGAGCATCTTGCGCGACGAGGTTTGCAGGCCGTGGCCCGGCAGGACTTCGGCGATGGTGTCTTCGAGAATCACGTGCAGGTGACGATCGAGCAGAAAGCGTTTCAGTCGGCGGACGGTATCCAGCACCTGGGAACTGCCCAGGCGACCGATGATGCCGATATTACGAAATTGCTCCATGGGACCTCTGCGGACAATCGAAAACGCGAAAAGCACGATTATGGGCGAAAGCCCGCCATAGACAAAATCCTTTCAGCCTCAAGGGTGCGCGCGTGTTTCAGGCTATGCTCGCAAGATGATCCTGTTTCCCGACCTGCTCCCGTTGCCCCATCAATTACGCCATCCCGAAGTGCGGGATCTGGCGTGGGTGATTCTCGCCCCGCCGATGCTCGCTGCGACGCCTTGGCCGCAACGCCATCCGCTGGCCGGCAGCGACTGGGTCAGCGATCCCGCGCGCCTGGAGCAGTGGCTGCGGCAACTGGACCGGGACAGTTATGGCTTGCTGCATTGGCTGTCGCAGGCGCGCACCCGGCGACTGGGCCTTTATTACGAACGGTTGTGGCAGTTTGCCGTGGAGCATGCGCCGGGCATCGAACTGATCGCCGCCAACCTGCCGATCCGCCGCGAAGGCCACACCCTCGGTGAACTGGACATGCTGCTGCGCGACCGCGACGGCGTGCATCACCTGGAGCTGGCAATCAAGTTGTACCTGGGGCCGCAGCACGGTGACGGCCACGACCCGGCGCAATGGCTGGGGCCGGGTTGTCATGATCGACTGGACCGCAAACTGGCGCATCTGGCCGAACACCAGCTGCCGATCTCGGCGCGCCCGGAAAGCCGTGCGGCACTGGCCACGCTGGATATCGAAAGTATTCAGTGCGCAGTTGTGGCTGGGCGGCTACCTGTTGTACCCGTGGCCCGGTCACGCCGAGCCGCCGAAAGGGGCGCATCCGCAGCATCTGCGCGGCAGTTGGTTGCATCAGAAGGACTGGCCGGCGTTCGTCGCCCAGCGCCCGGCCGGACGCTGGCAACCGCTGCCCCCGCCATGCGTGGCTGGCGCCGGCGCACTACCCGGCGGATCAGACCTGGAGCGCTGAACACCTGCAGAGGTGGCTGGACACCCTGGAACCGATGGCTCCGGCGCAACTGATGGTGCGCCTGACCGAGAATGCCCGGGGTGAATGGGAAGAGGCGGAGCGGTTGTTTCTGGTGGCGGATCTCTGGCCGAATGTGCCGGGCCAGGCTTGAGATTTTGCGGCGTTTGCACCGGCCCCATCGCTGGCAAGCCAGCTCCCACAGGGATCTTCTGTGTGCTCACTTTCTGAGCTGCACCACAAAACCTGTGGGAGCCGGCTTGCCATGGATCTACTGTGTGCTCACTTTCTGAGCCGCATCACAAAAC
>NZ_JABULD010000644.1:0-5042 GCF_014060985.1 Pseudomonas sp. MD195_PC81_125 | reverse complement strand
GATCTTTTTGATCTTGCTCTAAAAAAATCAAAAAGATCGTCAGGCCTTCGGCAGCTCCTACATAAGGCACAAGCCGTACGGCATGAGGCATAAGCAAAAAGGCCGGCTGAACTCGACGAGTCCAGCCGGCCTTTTGGTCTACTGCAGGTTAAGCCTGTTGAGCCAGCTTCTTCTGCTTCGCCCGGCGCGACATCATGTTCAGCACTTCAATCGCTGCCGAGAAGGCCATGGCCGCGTACACATAACCTTTCGGTACATGGGCACCGAAGCCTTCGGCGATCAGCGTCATGCCGATCATGATCAGGAAGCCCAGGGCCAGCATCACCACCGTCGGGTTGTCGTTGATGAACTTGGCCAGCGGCTCAGCTGCGAACAGCATCACCATCACCGAGACCACCACCGCGATCACCATGATCGGCAAGTGTTCAGTCATACCCACCGCAGTAATGATGCTGTCGATGGAGAACACCATGTCCAGCATCAGGATCTGACCGATTGCGGCAGCGAAGCCCAGGGTCACGGTCGAAGTCGCAGTTTTCGGGTCTTCCGGGGCCGGGTCCATGCTGTGATGGATCTCGGTCGTGGCTTTCCACACCAGGAACAGACCACCGGCAATCAGGATCATGTCTTTCCAGGAGAACGCCTGGCCCATGATTTCGATTACAGGTTCGGTCAACTGCACGATGAAGGCGATGGTGCTCAACAGGGCCAGACGCAGGATCAGCGCCATGCCGATACCGATGCGGCGCGCCTTCTGCCGATGCTGCACAGGCAACTTGTTGGTCAGGATCGAAATAAAGATCAGGTTATCGATGCCGAGCACGATTTCCATCACCACCAGTGTGGCCAAAGCAACCCAGGCGGCGGGGCTGGCGGCGAGTTCTAACAGATATTCCATGGGTCAGTCCTGACTCTTGTATGACGGTTTAGAGGGTCTTGGAGGAAGATTCGGATTGTTCCGCATCTTTTTCCGGTGCTTCTTTTTTCTCGATCAAGCCGCCGGTGGCGTCGCTGAGCGCTTGTTCCGCAGCTTTGTGCGTCTCGTCGATCGCCTGTTTGGCGCTTTCGGCCGCCTTGCCCATCAACTGCTGGGCGCTTTTCTCGGCCTGATCACAACCGGCCATGAGCAGTAAAGACGTAAACATCAATGCAGGGATTGTGTATTTCATGAGGCTTTCCTTCGAATGAACAGACAGGGTCACAGACCACCCGTCGATGGCTGGGCATTCTAGGGAGACAAACACTTCAGGAAAATTCGTATTTTTAGCGGCTATACTTCGTCTTTAACGAACTATGATAATCAGTGCAGGAGCTGCCGCTGGCTGCGATCTTTTGATTTTTTTAAAGCAAGATCAAAGGATCGCAGCCTGCGGCAGCGCCTATAGGAGGGGGAACCTTAGAGTGCTCAATTACAGACAACTGCATTACTTCTGGGTGGTCGCCAAGACCGGCAGCATCGTGCGTGCCTGCGAGCAACTCAACCTCACTCCGCAAACCATCAGCGGGCAGATTTCGCTGCTCGAACAAACCTACGGTATCGAACTGTTTCAACGGGTCGGCCGCCAGCTGGAGCTGACCGAAGCCGGACGCCAGGCCCTGCCCTACGCTGAGCAGATGTTCCAGTTGGGCGGCGAACTGGAGTTGATGCTGCGTGCCCAGCCCAACGAACAGCAGATCCTGTTTCGCGTCGGTGTGGCCGACGTGGTGCCCAAGTCCATCGTCTATCGGCTGATCGCGCCGACCATGGAGTTGCACGAACCGCTGCGCATCACCTGCCGCGAAGACAAGCTCGAACGCCTGTTGGCGGACCTGGCCATCCAGCGTCTGGACCTGGTGATTTCCGACAGCCCGATGCCGTCGCACCTCGACATCAAGGGCTACAGCCAGAAACTCGGCGAATGCGGGATCAGTTTTTTCGCCACCGCGCATTTGGCGGCGCAATATGGGCAAGACTTTCCGCGCAGCCTCAACGGCGCACCGCTGCTGATTCCCGGCGCGGAAACCGTGGTGCGCAGCCGTTTGCAGCGCTGGTTCGCCGAGCAGCAGATCCAGCCGCGAATCGTCGGGGAGTTCGATGACAGCGCCCTGATGCAAGCCTTCGGCCAATCGGGCAGCGGGATTTTCATCGGTCCGAGCGTGATTGCCGATGAAGTCAAACGCCAGTACGGCGTTGAGGTGATTGGCCAGACCGACGCGGTGACCGAGTCGTTCTATGCCATTTCCGTGGAACGCAAGGTCAAGCACCCCGGCATCGTGGCGATTACCGAAGGTGCCCGACGCGAGCTGTTTACCGCGTTATGACGCCTGGGCGCACTCTTCGCGCGGCTTGAGCGTCATCAAGACCATGGCGAGGAATACCGACAACAGAATGAACCCGGCAGCGGCGAAGCCGAGAAAGCTCAGGCCAGCACTGTCGATCACCCGCCCGCCGATCATCGCGCCCAGGCCGATACCGAGGTTGGCGCCGGCGATGTTCAGCGACGCGGCAAACGCGGGCGCTTGCGGCGCGGCTTTCATCAGGCGCACATGGCTGACCAGAAACAGCGCCGCCTGGGTGATTCCCCAGATGCCCATGGCCACCGCCAGGCCCAGCGTCGAGTGGATATTCGGTACCAGCGAGACCATGCCGGCAATCATGAACGCGCAGAACAGCACGGACGCACCCAGCGGATGACGATCCACTGCACGCCCGCCCAGCGAATTGCCGATCAGTCCGACCGCACCGAAACCCATCAGGCACCAGCCAACCACGGTGCCGTTAAAACCCGCCAGACGCTCGAGAATGTCGGCCAGATAGGTGTAGGCGGTGAACATGCCGCTGAACACCAGGATCGACAACAGCACATGGCCGAGCATCAGCGGGCTGCGCAGGATCTTGAACTGCGAGCTGAAGCTGACCTGGTGCTGATGCAGGCTGGTTTTCGGCAGATAAACAAACAGCAGCAAAGCCTTGGCAAAAGCGATCACCGCCAGAATCGCGAATGCACTGCGCCAGCCGAACGCATCGGAAATCAACGTGCCCACCGGGATGCCGAATACCGTGGCGCAGACGATGCCGAAGCCGATCTTGGCAATCGCACGGCCGGCGTGATCCGGGCCGACGATGTCCACCGCTGTCTCGCTGGCCAAGGCCCAGAACACCGGCAGGCCGAGGGCCGGGATCAAGCGCGCTATGGCCATGACCCAGATGTTCGGCGCCAGCGCGGCAACGGTGTTGGCCAGGCCGAACATGATCAGGATGGTGATGAATAACTTGCGTCGCTCGAAGCGGGCGAAATAGGCGGTCAAAAACGGGCCGAACATCGCCACCGTGAAAGCGAATAGCGTCACCAGCAGACCCGCCTGCGGAATGGTTACCGCCAGGTCTCGGGCAATGGCCGGCAACAGGCCGACGATGACGAATTCCGTGGTCAGCACCGTGAATCCGGCAGCAGACAACAGGAGAATGGGCAACAGCATGAGCAACTCCAGCAAAACGACGACACCAGCGATGACCGGAAGGCCCGCTGGCAACGATTAAAATGAGGATGGCGAATCTTAACAGAGTGTTTCAGCAGTGACTTGCATAAACCTGCCGACTTGGCGATCAATCCGGTGGCAGATCGTCACAGGCCTGAAGGATAACGCCTACGCTGTGATAAAGTCCGCGCCCTGAAAAACGTACACCCTGTTCAGCGCCCGTTTAACAGCGTTGATCGCGCGTCAGCCCTTTCGGTTCGTGCCGGTGACCTGCCCCCTTGATGTATCACCGGTTTCACGCAACCTTGCACCCTATAAAAAATCAGAGATGCCGTTATGACCGCTTCATCCCCTTCTCTACTGCAACGCCTGAAAAACCTCAGTCTGGTCACGCAGATCCTGATCGGCCTGATCGCCGGTATCGCTCTGGCGTTGTTCGCCCCGGAAGCGGCAAAAGGCTCGGCGTTCATCGGCAAAGTATTTGTCTCGGCGCTGAAAGCCGTGGCACCGATTCTGGTGTTCGTGCTGGTAATGGCGTCGATTGCCAACCACAAGCACGGTCAGGAAACCCACATCAGGCCCATCCTGTTCCTGTACCTGCTCGGTACTTTCGCCGCAGCCGTGGTCGCGGTGATTGCCAGCATGGCGTTTCCCTCGCATCTGGTGCTGTCCACCGACAACGTGTCGGTCACCGCGCCGGGCGGCATTGCCGAAGTGCTGCAAAGCCTGCTGTTGAGCGTGGTCGACAACCCGGTCAGCGCGCTGATGAATGCCAACTTCATCGGCATTCTGGCCTGGGCGATCGGCATGGGCGTCGCGATTCGCCATGCCGGCGACACCACACGCGAGGTGCTGGGCGACCTGTCCAACGGCGTGACCGTGATCGTGCGCGTAGTGATTCGTTTCGCCCCACTGGGCATTTTCGGTCTGGTGGCGTCTACCCTCGCCACCTCGGGCTTCGGCGCGTTGATCGGTTATGCGCACCTGCTGGCCGTGCTGCTGGGCTGCATGCTGTTTGTGGCGCTGGTAATGAACCCGCTGATTGTGTTCTGGAAGCTGCGCCGCAACCCGTACCCGCTGACCCTCAAGTGCCTGCGCGAAAGCGGCATCACTGCCTTCTTCACCCGCAGCTCGGCAGCGAACATTCCGGTCAACCTGGAACTGAGCAAGCGCCTGGGCCTGCATGAAGACACCTACTCGGTATCGATCCCGCTGGGCGCCACCATCAACATGGCCGGCGCAGCGATCACCATCACCGTGCTGAGCCTGGCTGCCGTGCACACGCTGGGGGATTGCCGTGGACATTCCGACCGCGATCCTGCTCAGTGTCGTCGCGGCGATCTGTGCCTGTGGCGCCTCGGGCGTGGCCGGTGGCTCGCTGCTGCTGATTCCGCTGGCGTGCAGCCTGTTCGGCATTCCCAGCGAGATTGCCATGCAGGTGGTAGCGGTGGGTTTCATCATTGGTGTGCTGCAGGACTCGGCGGAAACAGCGCTGAATTCGTCCACCGATGTGCTGTTCACCGCGGCGGCTTGCCTCGGTGAAGAGGCGAAAATTCAGCGTTCAGTCTGAAGATCAAAAGATC
>NZ_JABULD010000688.1:0-5017 GCF_014060985.1 Pseudomonas sp. MD195_PC81_125 | reverse complement strand
GAGGTGTGGCTGATGGCCCTTTCGCAAGCAGGCTCGCTCCCACAGGATTTTCTCAAGCCGCAGCTCTGACCCGATTATTTTTTGTGTTGTTCCACAAATGTCCCATACGCATTGATGAAATTTTGCAGGAACGGCTTGACCGACTCGCTCAATTTGCCCCCCTCGTCAAACGCCGAGCCCGCACCGCCCAGGTACGCTTCCGGCTGCTGCATGCACGGCACATCGAGAAACACGAAAGACTGGCGCAGGTGCTGGTTGGCGCCAAAACCGCCAATGGCCCCCGGCGACACGCTGATCACCGCCCCCGGCTTGCCGCTCCAGACGCTTTTGCCATAAGGCCGTGAACCCACGTCAATCGCATTCTTCAAAGGCGCCGGCACCGAGCGGTTATATTCCGGGGTGACAAACAGCACCGCGTCGGAAGAGCCCACCTGCTGGCGGAAAGTGCTGTAGGCTGCCGGCGGTGAATCGCCGTCGATGTCTTCGTTGTAAAGCGGCAGATCGCCAATTTCGACAATCTTCAGTTTCAGGTTCGCCGGTGCCAGCTCGGCCAGTGCCAGCGCCACTTTGCGGTTGATCGATGCTTTGCGCAGGCTGCCGACGACTACAGCGACGTTGTAGACATTGCTCATGGAAGACTCTCGACTGTCCGTGGGAAGAGCCAGTAGTTATAGATGATTCGATGACCGTTTCACCAGCGTGCGCAGGAAATTCTTCCGTGCTGATTATTTTTTTCCTGCAGGAAAACTTACAGGGCTTGATGACGGTCTACCAAGCCGCAAATCAAGCGTTTTATCTCCAGAGGTTCTAAGCAGATGGCAGCAGTACTCGTCGGTCAGTTCCATGCAAGAGATGCGGAAGGCCGCGTTTATTCCGTGCATGAGTTCCAGGAATCCACCCCGTCGGCAGACGGTTTCACCGGCATGGAGCCTGTCACCACCTACAAACTGGCGATTGGCGATCGAGTCAAGAAACTCAGTGACAATGAGTTTTTGCTGGTTCAGTCGGACATCACCCTGATCCGCGAACCCGAGCCAACCGTCGCTCAATAACCGCGCGTTATGAGCAGAAGTCATATGCGCAGACTTGGGGTAGGATTCAGCCACTGACCCCACCTGCTGAACATGGACTTCACGCATGCGTTTACGTCATATCGAAGTGATTCAGGCGCTCTTGCAGACCGGTCACCTGGGCACCGCCGCCGAATGGCTGCAGCTCCCGGTGACTGACGTCGAAGAGCGTTTGCGCGAAGCCGAGAGCGAGTTGGGGTTCATGCTGTTCGCCAGCGTGCGCGGTCGATTGCAATCAACGCCCGAAGCGCGGGCGCTGCAGGTGGAAATTGCTCACGTCTATCAGGCGCTGGAGCCGGTGCAGCGTCTGGCCAGCAGCCTCAAGCAATACCTCGCTCCGCCCCTGCGCATCATCGGCACCCCGCCGCTGGCACAACAGCTGTTGCCGCAAAGCATCGCGCTGTTGCGCCGACGTTTGCCCGATGCGCCCTGCCGCTTGCTCAGCTCGCCCACGTGCGACATCGTTCGCAGCCTGCTGCTGCGCGAAAGCGATCTGGGCCTGAGCCTGCACGATCCGGAACACCCCGACATCCACTGCCAGCCATTGGCCCACGGCAAGCTGCAACTGCTCGCGCCGCACGGCTGGCTGCAACCGAAGCAGAAGTACATTTCCCTGCAGGACCTCGCCGGCCAGGCGATGGTCGGCCTCGAAGGCCACGACCCGCTGAGCCCGGCGCTGGAAAACAAGCTCCAGGCCCTGCGCCCGGCGCCGAGCATCCAGACCCGGGTGCAAACCCATCAGATGATGCGCAGCATGGTCGAGGCCGGCGAAGGCCTGGCCATCGTCGACCCGTTCACTGCGCTCGGTGCAAGGGCGGGCGGCCTGGACGTCTGCCCGTTGTCACCGGCGGTGCCGATCAGCCTGTATGCCCTGAGCTACCGACACAACGCCACGCCGGCTGCAATTCAAACGCTGTTGGCGATCGTCACGGAACAAGCCGAGGCGATGCTGGCGAGCTGAGCGGGTTTTCCAGCGGGTTATCGAACAGTCGATACCAGAACAGCGCAATTTCGGCGGTATTCGGGTCTATCCCGCGATAACGCAAATGGTCGATACCGCCAATCTCGTAGCCACAACGTTCGTACAAACGACAGGCACCGAGGTTGTTGTTCTGCGTCTCGAGCATGATCCCCGGCAGCTTCTTCTTGCGACTCCAGAACTGCGCGACATCCAGCAACGCCTTGGCGACGCCATGGCGGCGCGCCGGTGCGTGCACCGCCAATTCATCGATGTGGGCAAAACCGTTCCAGTTGGTGCTGATCACCAGATGGCCGACCGGTTCGTCGTCCAGATACGCCATGAAAATCGCGCTGTCGGCGGCGTCGCGATAGCTGCTGAACTCTTCAGGATCGATGCCGTAGCACTTGCGGTACGGCACGATCGGCGTCACCGCCCAGCGCTCGACCGGCTGGCCAATGGCTGCCGCGCCATACGCAGCCACCTCGAAACTGAAGTCGCTGCCCCAGATGTACGCCGCAAAACCATCGTCGGCAACGCGCACCGACAGTCCTGGGTATTTTGGATTCATGACCGGTTGCATACTCGGAAAAGTCCTCATTCCTTGACGCAATCGACGGTGTACTGCCGTCCATTGCCTTCATCTTCATGTTGCAGTCCATGCACATCAGCGACAAAACCGGGAAAGCTGCTATCGAACGTGCGGGCAAATTTCAGGTAGTCGATGATCGAGCGGGTTGCCTCGGTGAAGCGCTCGCCGGGCATGATCAACGGAATCCCCGGTGGATACGGCACCAGCATCACCGCCGCGACCCGTCCTTCCAGCTCATCGATCGGCACCGCCTCGACCTCGCCGCGCACCAGTTGATCGTAGGCGTGGGCCGGTTTCATGGCGATTTCCGGCAACACCGTGTACATGCGTTTCAGATGCTTGGCCGTGGCGTTGCTGCGGTAACAGGCGTGCAGTTGATCGCACAGGTCACGCAGGCCCATGCCGCGATAGCGCGCGGTGTCTTGCTGCGCCACGCAAGGCAGGCAGCTCGCCAGACTGACGTTGGCGTCGTAGCTGCGTTTGAATTCGAGCAACTCGGTGAGCAGCGTGCTCCACTTGCCTTTGGTAATGCCCATCGAGAACAACACCAGGAACGAATACAGCCCGGTCTTCTCCACCACCAATCCGCGCTCCCAGAGGAATTTGCTGACCACCGCCGCCGGGATGCCCTTCTCGCTCAGCGCGCCGCCGGCATTCAATCCGGGCATGACCAGGGTCACTTTGATCGGGTCGAGCAGCACGTAGTCGTCGCTGACTTCACCGAAGCCATGCCAGTCGGCGTCCGGCTGCAGCAGCCAGTCTTCGGTCTGCACCCGGTCGATGCCTTCGACGCCGGGCGGCTGCCAGATCGAAAACCACCAGTCATCCGCCGCAATGTGCTGGCGCAGATTGGCCAGCGCGCGACGGAAACTCAGCGCCTCATCGAAGGTTTCCTGCAACAGCGAGCGCCCGGCCGGGCCTTCCATCATGGCCGAGGCCACGTCCAGCGAGGCGATGATGCTGTATTGCGGCGAGGTCGAGATGTGCATCATGAACGCTTCGTTGAAACGATCACGGTCCAGTTGCCGCGCACCACCGTCCTGTACGTGAATCATCGAGGCCTGGCTGAACGCAGCGAGTAGCTTGTGCGTGGAATGTGTAGTGAACACGAGTGGGCTGTCCTCTGTGCGCGAGGTGGCCATGCCATAGCGCCCGGCGAAGAACTCGTGAAACGCCGCGTAGGCATACCACGCCTCGTCGAAATGCAGCACTTCAACGCTATTGCCCAGGCTCTGCTTGATCAGCTCGGCGTTGTAGCACAGGCCGTCGTAAGTCGAGTTGGTCACCACCGCCAGTTTGACTTTCGGCGCGCGGCCCTTGGTCAGCGGGCTGGCGTCGATCTTGGCCTGGATCGATTCGCGACTGAATTCGCTCAGCGGAATCGGACCGATGATCCCCAGTTCATTGCGCTCGGGGCACAGGTACAACGGGATCGCGCCGGTCATGATGATCGCGTGCAGCACCGACTTGTGGCAGTTGCGATCGACCAGCACCAGATCATCCCGACCGACCATCGAGTGCCAGACGATCTTGTTGGCAGTCGAGGTGCCATTGATCACGAAAAACGTGTGATCGGCGCCAAAATTGCGCGCTGCGCGTTCTTCGGCCTCAGCCAACGGGCCGGTGTGATCGAGCAGCGAACCGAGTTCCGGCACCGACACCGACAAATCCGAACGCAGGGTGTTTTCGCCAAAGAACTGGTGAAACGCCTGCCCCACCGGACTCTTGTGGTAGGCCACGCCACCGCCATGCCCGGGGGTGTGCCAGGAATAGTTGGAGTCGGCGGTGTGCTGCACCAGCGCCTTGAAAAAAGGCGGCAGCAGGCCATCCAAGTACTTGCGCGCCGCCCGCGCCACTTGCCGGGCGAGAAACGGCACCGTGTCTTCGAACAGATAGAGAATGCCGCGCAACTGATTGAGCTCGGCCATCGCATCGGCGGGGGCATTTTCCAGGGTCACCTGTTCGCCCAGGGCGAAGATCGGCAGATCCGGAGCCCGAACCCGCGCCAGACCGATCAGTTCGGCCATGTTTTGCAACAGATGGGAATTGGTGCTGGCGTCTTCGGCAGCGATGAGCATGCACGCCAGACCATGATGGGTTGACGCCACCAACCGCCCTTCGGTGTAGTCGATGGCCGAAACGATCTTGAAACCTTCCTGCTCCAACTCCCGGGCGATGCCCCGGATACGCTCGCCGGCGACCGTGTCGGCCTTGATGTCGCGGTGGACGATCAACACCGGAAACTTCAAATCTTTGTACATGAGGCTCAGTGTCCCGAGGCGGCGGATCAATGTCTGCCAATGCACTCAGGGTAGAGGGTTGCAGCGAAAGTGGCGAGGGTGGCCAGTTGGCTTCATTCAGCCAAAAGCAAAAGATCGCAGCCTGCGGCAGCTCCTA
>NZ_JABULD010000707.1:0-4937 GCF_014060985.1 Pseudomonas sp. MD195_PC81_125 | reverse complement strand
TGAGCTTCAGCGCCCACTGAGGCCTCATCGCTGGCAAGTCAGACTCCCACAGGATTCTGCGTCCGACACAGTACCTGTGGGAGCTGGCTTGCCAGCGATGGCGGTGTGTCGGGCGGCACTGGTTTGGCAGACATTCCTCCATCGCCAGCAGGCTCACTCTTGCAGGGGTTGCATCACTCACGAAATCCATGGAAACCGCAGAGCAATGAACGATGACGCGGTGGCGAGCCGGCACTTAAAATGCCCGCACCTCAGACTCCGGCCCGCCCATGGACATCGACCTCGCCCGCACCTTTCTGGAAATCGTCCGCCACGGCAGCCTCGCCGCGGCAGCGCAGAAGTTGTTCGTCACGCAGACAGCGATCACCGCCCGGGTGCAGAAGCTCGAAAGTCAGCTGGGCAGCACGCTGTTCGTGCGCAACCGCGCCGGGGCGAAACTGACCGCCAATGGCGAGGCCTTCGTGGTCTACGCCAATCAACTGGTGCAGACCTGGGAAGCCGCGCGGCGCGACCTGCCGCTGCTGGACGGCTATCACAACGTGCTGCACATCGGCGGTGAAGTCAGCCTGTGCAACCCGTTGATGCTCAGTTGGGCCGCCGAACTGCGCGAAAAAATCCCCGGGCATGCCCTGCGCATGGAAATCCGCGACGGTGAAAACCTGCTGCGCCAACTCGAACTCGGTGTGCTCGATGCCGCGCTGGTCTATCAGCCGGAATATTGGCCCGGCCTGCAAGTCGAGCAGGTACTGGAAGAAAAACTGATTCTGGTGCGTGCGCCAAACCGCCCGGATCCTTACGTCTACATCGACTGGGGGTCGGACTTCCGTCGCCAGCACGACGCCGCCCTGCCAGACAAAGCCAAAGCCGCGCTGAGTTTCAACCTCGGCCCGCTGGCCCTGCAATACATCCTCGAACACGGCGGCAGCGGCTACTTTCGTACGCGCGTGGTGCGCAGCTATCTGGAAACCGGCGCGCTGGAAGCGGTGACCAAGGCCCCGGAATTCGGCTATCCAACCTATCTGGTGTACGCCCGCGAGCGAGACTCGACAACCTTGCAACAGGCCTTCGATCTGTTGCGCCAGGTGATCGAGACCGATGACGACTGGTCGCAGCGCTGGAACCCGTTGAGCTGAGTCGGCCGCTTTACACCGGAGCATGGCACAACTGACCTCAAGGTCCGGCCTGCACAAACGGCCCGATCGGCTAATCTGCCGGGTATAACAACAATACCCGCAGGTGAAGGCATTGAGGCAGACCACCGAGGCATTCCGCAGCCGCTACCGTGCGGCCATTCATCCGTTGTACAACCCGTGGCTGCACGGCGCTTTCGTGCTGCTGTTCGGCGTGCTGGCGATCGGCGCCTTCTGGCGCAGCGCACGTCAGGTACAGCCACTGGAATGGCTGAGCGTGCCGCTGACCCTGCTGTTCTTCAACGTTGGCGTGTACATGGTCCATCGCCATCTCGGCCACCACAAAAGGACGTTCGCCAAGCTGTTCTATGCGCGGCATGCCGGTGACCACCACAGCTTTTTCACTCCCGGCCACATGACCTACGACGGCGCTCGCGACTGGCGGGTGATTCTGTTTCCGGCCTGGCTCATCGTCGTGCATACGCTGCTTTTCACCCTGCCGCTCTGGTGGCTGCTCGCACAGTTCAACGCCAATGTCGCCGGGCTGTTCGGCGGCTGCATGGTCCTGGGTTATCTGACCTACGAGGTGTTTCACGCCTGCGAACATCTGCCGCCGGATAATCCGCTGACGCGCCTGCCGTGGATCCGCCAGATGCGTCATCTGCATGAACTGCATCACCGTCGCGAGTGCATGCAGGAGCGTAATTTCAATATCGTTCTGCCGTTGATGGATTACCTGTTCGGCACCCTCTACTGGGAGCCGCAACCCGCCCCGTTGCGCCATTCGAGACCCGCCATGACCCGCATGCAGCACCAGATCGATATCGCCGGCGAACCCATTGCCGTCCTTCGCTACGCCGCCAGCGTCAACCATTGGCCGCAGTGGCATCCCTCGTCGCTGAAGATCGACAGCCCGCAAGGCCCGCTGCACGCCGGCGCACGTTTCGCAGAAGACATTCATGCCGGCGGGCGCGCCGGTCATTTGCGCTGGGAGGTTACCGAGTATCTGCCCGGCCGGCGCTGGTGCGCGCGGGCGCGCGGCGACCACGGTCTGTCGTTGCGGCTGACCTACGAGTGCACGGCCGAAGGCGACGGCACACGGTTCGTGCGCACCCTGGATTATCGCTTCGACGGCCTGGGCATGCGCGTTGCCAACCTGTTGCTATTGAAGCGCCGCATCGAACGTGAATCGGCCACATCGATGCAGGCCCTGCGCGACATGGCACTCAAGCACCTGACGCTGACGGGGCAACATTCATGAAGCGCCTGCTGTTACTGCTCGTCGTTCTCGTCATCGCGTTCTTGCTGTTGATGCCAACCAGGGTTCAACCGGAGGCGTGGAAACCGCCAGCGGCACCGTCACTGAGCGAAGGGCTGTACGCCGAAAACCAGCGACTCAAAGCCGTCGAACAGATTGGCCCGGGCGACATCGATGGCCCGGAAGCACTGCTGCTGGAAGGCGACTTCCTGATCACCGGCCTGCATGACGGGCGGCTGATTCGCACCAGCCTCGATGGCAAGACACGCCAAGTCCTGAGCGACACGGGCGGCCGCCCTCTCGGGCTGGCGCGGCATCCCAACGGTCTGCTGGTGATTGCCGACGCGGTCAAAGGCCTGCTCTCGCTCGACGCGCAGGGTCGACTGATTCCTCTGACGACCGAGGCCAATGGCCTGCCCTTCGGTTTTACCGACGACGTGGCGATCGACAAGTCCGGGCACTACGCCTATTTCAGCGATGCCAGCAGCCGCTGGAGTTACGGCCACGACGGTGAGGCGATCATCGAACATGGCGGTGACGGGCGTTTGCTGCGCTACGACTTTCAGACCGGCAAAACCAGCGTGCTCCTCGACAAGCTGCAGTTTGCCAACGGCGTGACACTCGGCCCGGATGACGCTTATGTGCTGGTCAACGAAACCGGTGCCTACCGCATCAGTCGTTACTGGCTGACGGGACCCAAGGCCGGCACCCATGACCTGTTCATCGACAACCTGCCCGGTTTGCCGGACAACCTTGCATTCAACGGCAGCAACCGCTTCTGGGTCGCCCTCTACGCACCGCGCAGTGCCTTGCTCGACGGCACCGCCGGGCATCCGTGGGTGCGCACGATGATCGTCCGGGCACTGACTGTGCTGCCCAAACCGGTGGAGAAACGCGGGTTTGTGCTGGGGCTGGATCTGCAGGGCAAGGTGATCGCCAATCTGCAGGATGCCAGCAGCGGCAATTACTCGCCGATCACCACGGCGCGCGAGTATGGGGACTGGCTGTACCTGGGCTCACTGAAAGCCAGGCACATGGCGCGGTTGCCGCTGGCTGATGCGCTGAAGTAAGTGCGCAGACGAGTGCTGGATGGCCGGGCGTCATCGCTGACCACCAGCACGGTTTTGCAGGTTGATCAGGCCTTGGCGGCCATCGCGGTGACTTCCACGCGCATGCCTTCCACCGCCAGCGACGCCACGCCCACCGCCGCGCGCACCGGCCATGGCTTGGCGAAGAAGCGCTTGTAGACTTCATTGAACGCAGCACGGTCGGCCATGTCGGTGAGGTAAATGGTCAGGTGCATCACCCGATCCATCGAACTGCCCGCCCGCTCCAGCGCCACTTTCAGCGCCTGCAGGGTGCATTCGCTTTGCAGGGTGATATCGCCCAGTTCCAGGCTGCCATCGGCGCGGGTCGGGATCTGGGTCGAGACCAGAATGCCGTTGAAACCGACAACATCGGAGGAAATCGAATCCGCATCCGGATCAGGGGTGAAGCTGAGGTCGTGATTAGCCATGTAAGTCTCTGGTCTGGAGAGAATGAGGGTCGCCGGCCAACAACCCGCCGGGACTTTTCGCGGGGCAGTTTACAACAGTCTTCCGGTGCGACTCAGGCAACCCTCGCTGCCGGACAGAAATCGCGCGCATAAAAAAAACGCCAGCCCTTTCGGACTGGCGTTTTTCTGAATATGGCAGGGGCGGCTGGATTCGAACCAACGCATGGCAGGATCAAAACCTGCTGCCTTACCGCTTGGCGACGCCCCTGTATCTCAAGCTCTGTAACAAGCTCTGCGAGAATGGGCCGCAATTTACCAACCTTTTTTTGATCTGGGAAGCCCCAAGTGCAAAAAAAATTGTTTTAAAACAGCCAGTTATTTTCTGAATCAAGGCAACCGCCACGATTCACTTCGACACCTTCAGCGCAATCGCCTCGCGAATCAGCGCTTTCAAGGCCTGCTCATCGACCGGATCGCCCTCGTGAAAATCAATCGCCCGGCGGGTGTTGCCCTCCAGGCTGGCGTTGAACAACCCCGCTGGATCGGCCTGCGATCAATGCCTGATGCAATTCCTGATAGGCCGCGACCAATTGCTCAAGAGAGAACGCCCGATTGCGCCCACTGGGGTTGGGCAACACCCACACGTGCGCGCCACCCAAAGTCTTCGCCTGCGCTCCCCACGCCACCACTTTCTGCCCCGACAACGCGGCATACGCAGCCTTGCCGAGAAACGCCACATAACGCGGCGCATAGCGGCTGATCTTCTGTTCAAAGCCCAGAGCCGCCGCGACCAACTCCTGCGCCGCCAACTGATCTGCCCGCGCCGTCGGCCGCTCGACCACCGCCGTCAAGCCGCAGCCAAATTGCAGGATGCCTTGATCGTCCTCCGCGTGCATTTCATGCGGCGTAAACCCGGCCAGATGCAAGGTGCGCCAGAAGCGATTCCCGCGCCCGGCAAAATGATGCCCCCTGCGCCGCCGCGAGTAGCCCCCGGATTAATCCCGCAGAACACCACCGAAAGCCCCGGCGCCAGAATGTCTTCCAGCCTTTCACC
>NZ_JABULD010000153.1:0-1764 GCF_014060985.1 Pseudomonas sp. MD195_PC81_125 | reverse complement strand
ACATTGGTCACGAACTGCTCGAACAACTACGGTCCTTGCCACTTCCCTGAGAAGTTGATCCCGCTGATCATTCTCAATGCACTTGAAGGAAAACCATTGCCGGTTTATGGCAAAGGTAATCAAGTGCGTGACTGGTTATACGTAGAAGATCATGCGCGTGCGTTGTACAAAGTTGTCACCGAGGGTGTCATCGGTGAGACGTACAACATCGGTGGTCACAACGAGAAACAGAACATTGAAGTTGTGAATACGCTTTGCGCTCTTCTCGATGAACTTTGTCCAGATTCTGCCCATCGTCCTCATGCGAGTCTGATTACCTATGTGCAGGACCGTCCTGGACATGATCAGCGTTACGCTATCGACGCCAGCAAGATCCAGCGCGAGCTCGGTTGGGCGCCGGAAGAAACGTTCGAAACTGGTATTCGCAAGACTGTCGAGTGGTATCTTGGCAACACTGAATGGGTCGCTCACGTCAAGAGCGGTAGCTACCAGCAGTGGATTGACCAGAACTACGCTGACCGTACGAACAAGGTATGAAAATTCTCCTGCTGGGCAAAAACGGCCAGGTCGGTTGGGAGCTGCAACGCTCTCTGGCACCGCTTGGGGAGTCGCTTGCCCTTGATCGGCACCCGCTCGATGGTTTGAGTGGTGATCTGTCTGACCTGGATGCGCTGCGTGCGACGATCCGCAAGGTAATGCCTGACATTATCGTCAACGCGGCGGCCTACACAGCTGTCGATAAAGCCGAGTCCGAGACTGAGCTGGCTGATCGTGTAAACGGTGAGGCCAGTCGAGTCATGGCGCAGGAGGCCGCATCGCTGGATGCCTGGCTGATCCACTATTCGACTGATTACGTATTCAGCGGGGAAGGCTCGACGCCTTGGCAAGAATCCGATGCTGTCGCTCCGGTGAACCATTACGGCGCCAGCAAGCTGGCAGGTGAGCAGGCAATTGCAGCCTCGGGCTGTAAGCATCTGATCTTTCGTACCAGTTGGGTCTATGGCGCTCGTGGCAACAACTTTGCCAAAACCATGTTACGCCTGGCCAAGGATCGCGAATCACTGGGCGTCATTGCCGATCAGGTAGGTGCCCCGACGGGTGCGGATCTCATTGCTGATGTTACTGCTCTGGCAATCCAGCAGGTCGTGCATCGCCCGGCACTTTCGGGCATCTACCATCTGGCGGCTGCCGGCGAAGTGTCTTGGCACGGATACGCGAGCCTGGTGATCGGTTTTGCCAAAGCCCATGGTGAAGAGCTCGCTGTCACGGCAATCAATCCGATTGATACCACTGCCTATCCAACTCCGGCGCGCCGCCCGTTGAATTCACGTTTGAATACACAGAAGCTGCGCGACAATTTTTCTCTACACTTGCCGGATTGGCAAAGTGGTGTAACCCGAATGCTTAGGGAAGTTCTGAATAAATGACCACGACAAATCGTAAAGGCATCATTCTCGCCGGTGGTTCGGGCACGCGTCTGCATCCTCTGACGCTTGGTGTGTCCAAACAGATGCTGCCAATCTACGACAAGCCGATGATCTTTTATCCGTTGTCAGTGTTGATGCTTGCAGGAATGCGCGAAATTCTGATCATCTCGACGCCGGACGATCTGCCATGCTTCCGTAAGTTGCTCGGAGACGGCAGTCTCTATGGCATCAAACTGACTTACGCCGAACAACCGAGCCCGGATGGGCTGGCGCAAGCTTTCATCATTGGTGAAGAGTTCATCGGTAATGATCCTTGCTGTTTGATCCTGGGAGACAA
>NZ_JABULD010000443.1:0-2898 GCF_014060985.1 Pseudomonas sp. MD195_PC81_125 | reverse complement strand
CTGCTCGCGAAGGCGCCCGTTCAGTCAACCGAGATGTTGAACGTGCGGGCCGCTTCGCGAGCAGGCTCGCTCCCACAGGAGGGTGGGGCGCCATCCGCAAATCAGTGATCTTCGAGCAGGTTGTGCAGTTCAACGAACTGCTGCGTCAGTTTGTGCCGTGGGTCGAGGTGGATCAGCGGGGTGCTGGCCTGGTGCGACTCGCGCATGCGCACCGAGCTGTTCAGATACACCGGCAGCACCGGCAAGCCCTCGGCAATCAACTCATCGAGAATCTGCTGCGGCAGGCTGGCCCGGGCCTGGAACTGGTTGACCACGATGCCTTCGACTTCCAGGCCGTCGTTGTGGTCCTCCTTCAACTCTTCGATTTCCGCCAGCAGCCCGTAAAGCGCCTGACGCGAGAAGCTGTCGCAATCGAACGGAATCAATACCCGATCGGCGGCGATCAGCGCCGACACCGCATAGAAGTTCAGCGCTGGCGGCGTATCGAGATAAATCCGGTCGTATTCGCCGTCCAGTTCATCGAGCAATTTGCGCAGCTTGTTGATTTTGTGCTTGGCCTCAAGCTTGGGCTGCAGATCGGCCAGCTCAGCGGTGGCGGTGATGATGTGCAGGTTGTCGAACGGGGTTTCGTAGATGTCGGCCTGGTTTTTCTTCGAAAACGGCCCGGAAGACAGGGTCTGTTTGAAGAAGTCGGCAATGCCCATGGGAATGTCATCGCCAGTGAGCCCGGTCAGATACTGAGTGGAGTTGGCCTGGGCATCGAGGTCGACCAACAGCGTGCGATAGCCCTCGCTGGCACTCACTGCCGCCAGATTGCAGGCAATGCTGGATTTGCCCACACCACCTTTCTGATTGAACACCACGCGCCGCATGACAAAACCTCCGTGTATCAAAGAATGACCGAGTGTAGTTGCCTGTGCGTGCGCTTCGCTACCTTCAACGACGCGGACTACAGAGTCAGGTGCAAAAATCAGCGGGCACAGAGGGCAAAAACCTGCCGTGTGCGCTGACAGGCCCGACAGACAAATCCGGTACGGTCCGGATAATGGCCAAGTGACAGTTTTTCTGCGGACCACTCGGTACATTTTGCTGCGCAAAACGTAACCAACATTTGCTACACACTCGTCGCACCGGGATAATGCGCGCCACCCGGCGCCAAGCGCCACATCAGGTCAGCCGCGGCTTTGGCGACTCAAAGCGTCATAAAAAGCCCGCAGGGGCGGGATGAACATCCGTGATCAACTTCAACATCGCCCAATGGCGCGCATGGGCCCCGGGGCTCGACAGCGTGGACGCGTGGCAGGCCTGGAGCCGACAACCGGTCGTACTCCCGGACAGCGATGCCGCGCCCGATGTGTCGTTTCTGCCCGCCATGCAGCGCCGGCGCCTCAGCCGTCTGGCGCGGATGGCGTTCAGTGTCGGCTGGCCACTGGCCGACGGACGGGAAAACCTGCCGCTGGTGTTTGTTTCACGACACGGCGAAACCCCGCGCACCTTCGAGATTCTCAGTGACCTGGCCAAGGACGAGCCGTTGTCGCCGACGCAGTTCAGCCTGTCGGTGCACAACGCGATCATCGGTCTGTGGTCGATCATGCGCGGCGAAACCAGCGAAATGACCGCCCTTGCGGCCGCGGGCGATGGCCTGGAACATGGCATTATCGAAGCGGCCGCCCTGCTCGATGAAGGCGCTCCGGCGGTGCTGCTGATCATCACCGAAGAACAGCCGCCCCAAGCCTATTCGCAGTGGATCGACGACGTGCCGTTCCCTTATGCGGTCGGTTTGCTGCTCACCCCCGGTACCGGCTGGCGGCTGACCCTGAACAGCGGGCAGGAAGCAGTGTCCAAAGCGCACTGGCCACACGCACTGAACCTGTTGCGAACCCTGCTCGGTCAGCAAACCCATTGCCAACATGCCTGGAAAAATCGTGTATGGACCTGGCAACGCAACCCGTGACCGAGAAAAACCGCGACGCCTACTACTGGCGCCTCCTGGCCACTGCCGCAAGTTTCGCGCTGTTCGGGCTGGGCGGGTTGTGCCTGCGCCTGCTGGTGTTTCCGCTGCTAGGTTGCCTGCCCGGCGATGCCTTGCAACATCGTCAGCGCGCACGGCAGACCGTCAGTCGGCTGTTCTGGTTTTTCGTCCGTTTCATGGCCCGCACCGGCGTGCTGACCTATGACATTCAAGGGGCGGAACGACTCGGTCGCCCGGGGCAAATGATCATCGCCAATCACCCGTCGCTGATCGACGTGGTGTTCCTGATCGGCCTGGTGCGCCAGGCCAATTGCGTGGTGAAGAAAAGCCTGTGGGAAAACCCGTTCACCCGTGGCCCGCTGCGCCGCACCGAGTACATCAGCAATGACGGCAGCATGGACATGCTCGACGCCGCGGCCGAGTCCCTGCAAAACGGCCAGACCCTGATCATTTTCCCCGAAGGCACGCGCACACAGCCCGGTCAGGCGCCCGCCTTTCATCGGGGGGCGGCGGCGATTGCCCTGCGCGGTGCGAAAATCCTTACGCCAGTGGTCATCAAGGTCAATCCGACCACCTTGACCAAGGCCGAACCCTGGTATCGGATCCCCCACCGCCGCGTGCACTTCAGTTTTCGTGTCGGGGCCGATATAGACCCACAGACTTTCGCCACGCAAGGCCCGGCACCGCAGGCCTCGCGCAAGCTCAACGATTATTTGCACTCTTACTTCATTAAGGAGCTCGCCGAAGATGAGCGATCTGAATAACCCTGGCCTGGTGCGCGACATCAAACGGCTGATCATCGATGCCCTGGGCCTCGAAGACATCAGCGTCGACGATATCGGTGACGAACAGACACTGTTCGGCGAAGGCCTGGGTCTGGATTCTGTCGACGCGCTGGAACTGGGTCTGGCGATCCAGAAAAAATA
>NZ_JABULD010000289.1:0-3282 GCF_014060985.1 Pseudomonas sp. MD195_PC81_125 | reverse complement strand
TGACGACCATAGAGCGTTGGAACCACCTGATCCCATCCCGAACTCAGAAGTGAAACGATGCATCGCCGATGGTAGTGTGGGGTTTCCCCATGTGAGAGTAGGTCGATCGTCAAGATTAAATTCCGAAACCCCAATTGCGAAAGCAATTGGGGTTTTGTTTTGCGCGCAGGAAAGTGGCTTGCTTGATTTCTATGCAATTGCCCGGGTCATGGCTATTATTCGGGCCTCATTGTGAGGCGAGACCTGCATGTTGACGTTGTTGAATCTTTTGAAGGATGGTCGATTCCATTCCGGCGAGGCTTTGGGGATTGCTCTGGGAATCAGTCGAAGTGCGGTGTGGAAGCAGCTTCAGCATCTTGAGGCCGAGCTCGGATTGTCAATTAACAAAGTCCGGGGCAGAGGCTATCAACTGGCTGCACCCCTGACGCTGCTCGACCCCCTGAAGATTGGCGCCTTGGCAGCGGTTTGGCCGATTACAGTCTTTGACTCCATTGACTCCACTAACGCAGAGGCGCTTCGCGCGATCAATCAGGGTCGAGCGGCGCCGTTTCTGGTATTGGCAGAGCGACAGATTTCCGGTCGTGGCCGCCGGGGACGCAAGTGGGTAAGCCCTTTTGCTGAAAATCTCTACTACAGCCTCGTTCTGCGCATAGATGGTGGCATGCGTCAGCTTGAAGGCTTGAGTCTGGTGGTCGGTTTGGCTGTTATGCACGCCTTGCGAAAGTTGGGGGTGGCGGGCGCAGGATTAAAGTGGCCCAACGATGTGCTGGTCGGAAACAAGAAAATCGCCGGTATTCTTCTTGAGCTAGTAGGGGATCCGGCAGATGTTTGCCACGTGGTGCTGGGTATAGGTATTAACGTGAACATGCAGGTTGCTGAGGCGGTTGGCCAACAATGGACGTCGATTCGACTCGAGACCGGCAAAAGCTGCGATCGCAACGTCTTGGTGGCTGAGTTGAACGAGCAGCTGCGCGGCTATATCCAGCGCCATCAGGTTGATGGTTTCTCTGCGCTCCAGGAAGAGTGGGAAAAGGATCACATGTGGCAAGGTCGCCCGGTTTCTTTGATTGCCGGGGTTAGTCATATAGAAGGCGTTGTGCTTGGCATCGATAGCCAAGGTGCGCTGCGCTTGAAGGTGGACGGCGTGGAAAAGGTTTTTAGTGGTGGTGAGCTCAGCCTGAGGTTGCGTGATGATTCTTGAGCTCGACTGTGGGAATAGCTTTATCAAGTGGCGTGTATTGAATACGGCCGCTGGCGGTCTTTTCGCGGAGGGTGTTGTCGACTCGGATCAAGCTCTGGTGGATAGCCTATGCGCATTTGATAGCCTGTCGTTGCGTAAATGTCGGTTGGTCAGCGTAAGAACCAGCGAAGAAACTGCCGCGCTCACCCGGATTCTCGAGCAGGCGTTCGGTGTCTCGGTTGTGTGCGCCACGTCGTCCAGTGAAATGGCTGGTGTCAGGAATGGCTATCACGACTATGAACGCTTGGGGCTGGATCGCTGGTTGGCGATGCTTGGTGGCTTTCATTTGGCTGCGGGCGCCTGTTTGATTCTGGATTTCGGCACTGCAGTGACGGCTGACTTTATTAATGCCGAAGGTGAGCACCTTGGGGGATTCATTTGCCCAGGGATGCCCTTAATGCGTAACCAATTGCGTACACATACCCGGAAAATCCGTTATGGGGACTCGGCTGCCGAAAGAGCGCTGGCGAGCCATGCTCCGGGGCGCAGTACCGTCGAAGCGGTGGAGCGTGGATGCTCTTTAATGTTGAGAGGCTTTGTCCTGACCCAGATGGAAATGGCTCGATCCTATTGGGGAGAGCGCTTTACTGTTTTTATTACCGGTGGCGATGCTGGGTTGGTGGCGGACATCGTGCCTGAAGCGCGGATCGTCCCTGACCTGGTATTCATAGGGTTGGCGATGGCCTGTCCGTTAACTTGAGGTTTGTATGCGTTGGTTGTTCCTGCTGCTCGTTGTTCTCAATGTGTTTTATTACGTCTGGCATCAGCAGGAAGCTCCCTTGCGTGCGAAAGATGTCACGCCCCTCAGCATGTACCGCGGGTCTCAACAAGATATTCGCTTATTGAGTGAGGCGAATGGTGGCTCTGGGGGAGGGCAGGGCGTGCTCCGAGCTGGGCAAGAGTGTCTGTTTTTGGGTGGTTTGACTCAAGAAAGCATCATTTCCGCGCTGCAGCTGCGTCTAGCGGCCATGGGGGTGAAGGTTCAGGCGTCGCAAAAGGATCTCTCCGAGCCTGGTTATTGGTTGCGCATTGCGCCCGAAAGCCAGCGTTTATTAGGGGATGTGCAGTTGCAGAACCTTTCCAAGGAATTCAATGAGTTAAAACATAAAATAATGCTGTGTGAGGGGGTTGCACCGCTGGAATAGTTTGCATAGAATGGCGCCCGCTCCACAGCGAACACCTAATCAGGTGGTCAGCGCGGAGTAGTGTCAACGCAGCTAACCTCAGGTTTTTAATGAGAAAATGCTTGACAGAAGGTCGGCATAGTATAGAATGCCGGCTCGCTTAGGAGGGGTTCCCGAGCGGCCAAAGGGATCAGACTGTAAATCTGACGTCTACGACTTCGAAGGTTCGAATCCTTCCCCCTCCACCATTTTTAGCGTGAGCTGCAAGCTCCGCGGGTATAGTTTAGTGGTAGAACCTCAGCCTTCCAAGCTGATGATGCGGGTTCGATTCCCGCTACCCGCTCCAAGTTTGCAGGTTGTGCAAAGTGTTACGCTCTTGTAGCTCAGTTGGTAGAGCACACCCTTGGTAAGGGTGAGGTCAGCGGTTCAAATCCGCTCAAGAGCTCCATATAACAAGGCAGATATGAAAATATCTGCCTTTGTTTTAATGGTAGATATCGTTCGTCTAATTCTTCTGTTGAGGGTGTTATCGATGGCTAAGGAAAAATTTGATCGTTCCCTGCCCCACGTCAACGTAGGGACCATTGGTCACGTTGACCACGGTAAAACCACTCTGACCGCTGCTCTGACTCGCGTCTGCTCCGAAGTTTTCGGTTCGGCCGTAGTTGAATTCGACAAGATCGACAGCGCTCCAGAAGAAAAAGCTCGCGGTATCACCATCAACACCGCGCACGTTGAGTACAACTCGAACATTCGTCACTACGCTCACGTTGACTGCCCAGGTCACGCTGACTACGTGAAGAACATGATCACCGGTGCTGCTCAAATGGACGGCGCTATCCTGGTTTGCTCGGCCGCTGATGGTCCGATGCCACAAACCCGTGAGCACATCCTGCTGTCCCGTCAGGTAGGCGTTCC
>NZ_JABULD010000577.1:0-7248 GCF_014060985.1 Pseudomonas sp. MD195_PC81_125 | reverse complement strand
TTGAAGATCAAAAGATCGCAGCCTGCGGCAGCTCCTACATGGGGCCGGCGGTCACTCAGGTTAGTTCAATGCGATCGGCATGAATGACGATCTTGCCTTCCTTGTACAGCGAACCGATGGCCTTCTTGAAGTTGCCCTTGCTGACACCAAACAGACTGCTGATCAACGCCGGATCGCTCTTGTCGCTGACGGCCAGCGTGCCATTGTTTTCACGCAACTTGGCGAGGATCTTCGAACTCAGGCTGCTGGCCGCTTCCTGACCTACCGGTTGCAGGCTGAGGCTGATCTTGCCGTCGGCGCGCACTTCCTTGATGAAACCCTTCTCGCGCATGCCGGAGCGCATGAATTTGAAGATTTCATTCTTGTGGATCAAGCCCCAATGCTTGTTGTTGATGATCGCCTTGAAGCCCATGTCGGTGGCTTCAGCCACCAGCAGATCAACTTCCTGCCCGGGGCTGTAGTTGGCCGGGGTCTTGTCGAGGTAGCGATCCAGACGTGCGGTCGCGGTGATGCGGCGGGTGTGTTTATCGAGGTAAACGTGTACCACGCAGTACTCGCCAGCGGTCATCTGCCGCTTTTCTTCGGAATACGGCAGCAACAGATCCTTCGGCAAGCCCCAATCGAGAAACACGCCAATGCTGTTGACTTCAACTACTTTCAGGCTGGCAAATTCACCGACCTGAACTTTTGGTTTTTCAGTGGTAGCGAGAAGTTTGTCTTCGCTGTCCAGATAAATAAATACGTTGAGCCAGTCTTCATCTTCGCTGGGAATATCTTTAGGAATATAACGGTTGGGCAAAAGAATTTCGCCGTCGGCACCGCCGTCCAGATATAAACCGAAGTTAGTGTGTTTAACCACTTGCAAACTGTTGTAACGCCCGACTAAAGCCATTTTCCAAAACCCTCATTGCGTGGCGGCATTCTACCCGGTTTTGCCGGTCTCGTTCGCCGCGCGAGCAGCCTGGCGAAGAAAATCCGCGGGGCACCTTGATTTTCCTGGGTTTGGCGCAAGCGACTCGCCATTCGTCAGGCCAGTGTGGCACCTCACGCAGCGTTTCACGGCTTACCTTTTGCGTAATGAGCAATAAATGTTGTTATTTAAAACAGTGGCTTAGGCGGATATTTCGAATAATTAAGCGAGAATAATCCACCCGCACCCTCAGTTATTCCCGGGGATATTTATCAAGCAATTGTCAAGTTATTCCTGTACGATGCCTGGCCGAGTTACTTTTCTACAGGTTAATGGCCGCCATGCGTGTAAAAGCATCCACCAGCAAAGCAAAGCCAGCTCCAGCCGTTGAAACCAGCGAATCGATCAACGATCAAATCGCAGCGTTCCTCAAGTCCGGCGGCGAAATCCAGCAAATTGCCAAAGGCGTCAGCGGCCAGACGTTCGGCCCGTCCAAGCAGATCAGCCTGGGCAAGAAGTAACACCCGGTAATACACCCGTCCTGAGACGCTTTGAGCTTCGAAGCGTCTGGACAGGCACCCGCGCAACACCCTCACTTCTGTTTAATCAATCTTTTGAAAATCGACGAACGGGCATCATTGCCGAGCATTCGCCGGTATCCTTGCACGCGTCTGGATCAAGCGTTTCAGCAGGCTCAGCCCTGCCCTCGCTGTTCATGGAGTGACGCATGCTCAAATCAAATTCCTGTTTATTGCTTGTGGGCCTACTGGCCTGCTCGTCGGTGCACGCGCAGATTTTCCAGCGCGAGCTCGGCGACTTCGACCTCAAACTCGGCACCACGCCCAGCCGCAGCATGGCCCAAGGTCTGGTCAAACCGGCAGCCGTCGGCTCGTTCCACGGCGGCCTCGATCTCAGCCACGACAGCGGCCTGTATGTCGGCCAGTACGCACCGAGCATGGGCCTGACCCCGGGCAAGAACCTCGAAATCGACTCCTACATCGGCTTTAAACAACCTTTCGATCAGACCCTCGGCTACGAAGTCGGGATGATCCACTACAGCTATCCCAAGGTCGATACCCTCGACAGCCAGGAGCTGTTCGGCGGCCTGACCCTGCTCGGCAGCCGTTTCGGTATAGCCGTCAGCAACGACCCGGACAAACAGAACAACACGCTGTTCGCCGATCTGGGTGGCAATCAGCCGTTCGGCATCGGGATCAGCATGAAATACACCACCCATCAATTGAACACGCCGGTGTCAGTGGACGGTGGTTATGTCAGCAGTTTTACCGATTGGTCAGTGAAATTTTCCCGGCCATTCATGGGCGTCGATCTCGACCTGATCTACAGCAATTCCAACCTCAGTGGCAGCGATTGCTCGGCGTATTCCGGGCACAACAGTCAGTGCGACGGACTGGTGACGCTCAAGGCAGAGCGCGCATTCTATTGATCGGCTGAACTGCCGGGAGCATCCTGCGTTCACATGAGAATCAGACGTCAGGCCTCGCAAGGATTCGCCCATGTCTCGCTGGTTCAAACACCTCGCCACCCTGCTGATCTTCACCCTCGCCCTCGGCGCCTGCAGCCGCGTCGGCCTGGCCTACCGCAATCTCGACGTGATCATTCCATGGACGCTTGGCGACTACCTGGACATGAACGGCGAGCAGAAGGACTGGTTCAACGAACGGCTCAAGGAACACCTGAACTGGCACTGCACCACGCAATTGCCGGGCTACCTCGATTGGCTGGACCGTTTGCAGAACATGGTTGAAACCAATCAGGTGACCGACACGGCACTGCAGGCGCGAACCGCAGAGGCCAAACAGGCCATCGCCGAAACCGCACGCCAGATCACACCGTCGGCCATCGAGTTACTGCAAGGGCTGGACGACAAACAAGTGGCGGAAATGAACGACGCGTTCGCCAAGGATCTGCGCAAACGTGAGAAGGAATACGTCAAACCGCCGCTGGCGCAACAGATTGCCGAACGCGGCGCACGCATGGACAAACGCCTGACTGATTGGCTGGGTCCATTGAGCGTGACTCAGGAACAACGGGTAATGGCCTGGTCGACTGCACTGGGCGATCAGAACACTCAATGGATCGCCAACCGCGCCCACTGGCAGCAACAGTTCAGTAACGCCGTTGCCCAGCGCAAAAGTCCGGAATTCCCACAGCGAATCGAGACACTTCTGGTCAACCGCGAGCGTTTATGGACAGCGGATTACCAAAAAGCCTACGCCAACACCGAAGCGCAGGCGCGTTCGCTGGCGGTGGATCTGATGGCCGAGAGTACGCCGCAGCAGCGTCAGCGGTTGCTCAAGAAAATCGAGGGTGTGCGTAAGGACTTCAATGATTTGAAGTGTCTGAAGGCAGTAAAGCAGGAATAGAAGATCAAAAGATCGCAGCCTCCGGCAGCTCCTACAGGGTTATGTGTAGGAGCTGCCGAAGGCTGCGATCTTTTGTTTTCAGGCAATTTGCGCTTTAGAAGCCACCTCATCAAACGTCGCCTCATCCAGCGCATCCTCCTGCTCATCCAGTACTTGCCGAGGATGATCATTGCCGGGAATGCTGCTGTCGATCAGGCTCAGCAGGCTTGATCCGCGTGGCGTCAGAATGAAATTGTTACCGGTACTGCCTGCGTGATCCGGACGCGGTTCAATAAATCCACGATCAAGCAACAAGCCTTCGTAATCGCAGGCCACCGTTTTCAGGTGATCCAGATTCTCTATCGGCTCGCCTGCACTGGCTTTCTGCGCCGCATAATCCTCTGCGTATTTACGCGGCGCGAAACTTTCGCCTGCACTGTTCTGCACTTCATGCAGCAGGCGTTCAATCAAATCCCAGTTATAAGTCGTCATCCTGATTCAACCTCCGGTGCGCGTGATTGGGGGCGCTGTCATAGGTTGTGACCCGGACGCATCGTAGCCGTTCACCCGCATTTTCCGCAGCGACCGACATGCTGTTTGCCACAACTCTGAACTTTTCGTCGCATCCAGGCCTCCACCCAATAACCCGCCTTAACCGGAACGGAGGCCTGCCCCCATGAAAACCCTGCTCAAGCTCACCCTCGCCGTCACCCTCGCCTGCGCCCTGCCGGTCTGGGCCTGTACACCAGAAGAGGCCACCGCCAAACGCGAACAACTGGCCAAGGAAGTGACCAGGCTCACCGAACAGAATCCGGCCAAGGCCAAGGAAATCAATGCCGAGTTGCAAAAGATGGACTTGGGCACGGCCAGTGCAGATTTGCCGGACAAGTGCCAGTTGATTGATCAGCGCTTGAAGGAACTGGACTCGGCTGAGAAAAAAGCCGACAGCTAAAAGCAAAGATCAAAAGATCGCAGCCTTCGGCAGCTCCTATAGGGGATCTCGGTTGAGAGGAAGAATTGTGTACCGATCCTATTTACGCTGGATTCCAAGAACGGCGTCGTTGCTGCTCTGCCTGCTGTTCTGGCAACTCGCCGCCAGCCACCACTGGAATCTCGGTCTGGTCACTTTCGCCAACGTGCCCACCCCATTGGCGGTGATCGAAGCGGCGTTGGGCCTGGGCGATTCCGGCAAGCTGCTGCAGCACCTGAGCGCCAGTCTCAGCCGCGTGTTCGCCGGTTACCTCGCGGCACTTTTCATCGGCATCGCTCTGGGTCTGGCCATCGGCCGCTCGAAATGGGCTGAAGACTTGCTGCTGCCACCACTGGAAGTGCTGCGGCCGATCCCGGCGGTGGCGTGGATTCCGCTGGCGATCCTGATGTTCCCGTCGTCGGAGCTGTCGATGGTGTTCATCACCTTCACCGGCGCGCTGTTCCCGATCCTGCTTAACACCGTGCACGGTGTCGAAGGCGTCGACCGGCGGTTGATCGCTTCGGCAAAAAGCCTCGGGGCAGGGCGTCGGGCGATTCTGCTGGAAGTGGTCTTGCCCGGCGCCGCACCGAGCATCATCACCGGCCTGGCCATCGGCATGGGCACCTCGTGGTTCTGCCTGGTGACGGCAGAAATGATCTCCGGCCAGTTCGGTATCGGTTACTACACCTGGGAGTCCTACACCATCCAGAACTACGCCGATATTGTCGTCGGCATGCTGCTGATCGGTGTGCTGGGCATGGGCAGCAGCCTGTTGATCAAACGCCTGGGCGGGCTGTTCACGCCCTGGCACCGACCACGAGGAAAAGCCTGATGAGCGCGATGCAAACCCCGGAAGGGCGGATCGATATTCGCCAGTTGTCGATCGTGCTCGGCGAAGGCCAACAAGCTTTCGAAGCCGTGCAAGGTCTGGACTGCCAGATCGAGCCGGGCCAGTTCGTGTGCATTCTCGGCCCGTCCGGTTGCGGCAAGTCGACCTTGCTCGGCGCACTCGCCGGACACTTGAGCGCCCATGCCGGCAGCCTCAAAGTCGACGGCGGCGAGGTCAGCGGGCCATCGCCGCAACGGGGCATGGTCTTTCAGCACCACACGCTGTTCCCGTGGCGCACGGTACGCGACAACGTGGCTTTCGGCCTGAAAATGCGCGGCATCGGCAAAACCGAACGCCATCGCGCAGCCGATGAAATCCTCCAACTGGTGGGCCTTGAAGGCTTTGCCGAAAGCTGGCCGGATCAGCTGTCCGGCGGTATGCAGCAACGGGTGGAAATCGCCCGGGTGCTGGTCAACCGTCCACGGCTGTTGCTGATGGACGAGCCGTTCGGCGCGCTGGATGCCTTGACCCGCCTGAACATGCAGGAGCTGTTGCTGGACATCTGGACGCGGATTCGCACCACCGTGGTGTTCGTCACCCATGACATCGACGAGGCGTTGTTCCTCGCCGACCGACTGTTGGTGATGAGCGCACGTCCGGGGCAAATCATCGAAGACCTGCGCCTGGACTTCCCGCGTCCGCGTACCTCTGAGCTGGTGACCAGCGCCGAATTCTCCCGCCTCAAGCGCCATTGTCTCGACCTGCTACGCCACGACAACGACCGACCGCTGCCGCGCCTCAACCCGCTCGGCCTGCCGCCCGAAAACCCCTTGCCGCGATTTGCCCTATGACCTCATTTTTTGCTGTGACCGATAATGACGACATCCTCGCCCTGCAACCGCGTCTGACCGCTGACGATGCCGGTGTGCGGCGCATTGCCCTGATCGAGCTGGCAGACCTGGAAGAACCGGACGGCCTGCTGTGGCTGGTCGAAAGGCTGACCGATGATCCGGCTGAAGACGTCCGCGCCGAAGCCGCGCGGCTGCTGGAAGCGTGGGAAGACGAACCGGTGGTGGCTGCGCTGTGCCAGGCGCTGACCGATCCGTCTCCAGCCGTGCAGACCGCCGCCGCACAAAGTCTGAGTCTGCTCAAGAGCGAGGCGGCAGGCCGGGTGATTCTGCCGTGGACCGGGCATGCCGAGGTCAGTGTGCGGATCGCCGCGTTCCGCGCCTTGCGCGAACTGCGTTTCGCCGCTGCAGCGCCTGCTGCTGTCGCGGCACTTGATGATGCCGACGCCAGCGTGCGCCGCGAAGCCATCGGCGTGCTCGGCTGGCTCAAGCAGCTCGACGCACTGCCGGCATTGGCGCGACTGGCCAGCGCCGACCCGGACACCGAAGTGCGCCGCGCCGCCACCGGTGCCCTCGGTCTGGCGTCTGGCGCCGACGTGTTGCCGGCGCTGCGTCAGGCCTTGCACGATCACGCCTGGCAAGTGCGCGAAGAGGCGGCAACAACCCTGGGTAAAGTCGGCCACAGCGACGCCGGCCCGGCATTGATCGCAGCCCTTGGCGATGACTACTGGCAGGTGCGCCTGCGCGCCACCCGCAGCCTCGGGCGTTTGCGCTTTGCTGCAGCGCTGGACGCCCTGATCGAAACCCTCGGCCATCGCATCAGCAACCTGCGCAAGGAGGCCGCGCTGGCCCTCGGTGAGTTGAATGATCGCGGTGCGGTGGCGGCGTTGCAGGCGGCGCAGGATGACGGTGATCCGGAAGTGCGCAAAGCGGTGCGGATTGCCTTGAGTCAGCTGCAATGAATCCGCTGTCGGTGGGCAACTCGCAAAGCGAACGGACACTGCGCCTGAGCTGGCCGGACGGCCGTGAATCGCTGTTCAATCACGCCGAACTGCGTCGCCAGTGCCCGTGCTCGCAGTGCCGCGCGTTTCGCCTGAAAGCTGTGACTCCGCGGGTCGATGAGCGTGTTCGCCTGATCGAAATCAACCCGCAGGGCTATGGTGTGCAACTGGTGTTCAGTGACGGCCATCAACGCGGGATTTACCCGTGGGACTATCTGGCACAGCTCAGTTCTTGAGAACACTGCTTTCCCTGTGGGAGCTGGCTTGCCAGCGATGAGGCCGGCATATCAGGCATCTATGTGACTGACAGACCGCCATCGCTGG
>NZ_JABULD010000358.1:0-4570 GCF_014060985.1 Pseudomonas sp. MD195_PC81_125 | reverse complement strand
CAGTATCGCGAGCAGGCTCGCTCCTACAGGTTATTGCATCACAATAACTGACGGGCGCAGGGGATGCGCCCGTCATTCACCTGTCAGCGTTGCGCTGCAGGGATGCCTTGCGGCTCGACTGCGGTCTTGCCGGCGGCTGGCGCCTCGGTCGGCCAGGCCTTCAGGTCCAGATCCAGATCGGTAAATTTGCTGGAGTCGAACACCGGCTGCTTGATGCCGGCGCGGCGCTGCTCGTCGTAGTCGCGCATGACACGCATGCCGACCTTGAACAGCATGGCCAGGGCCATCAGGTTGACGAAGGCCAGGCAGGTCATGGTGATGTCGGCGAAGGCGAACACGGTCGAGAGGTCTTGCATCGAACCCCATACCACCAGCGCCAGGACCAGGCCGCGGAACACCATCAGCACAGCGCGGTTGCGGCTGAGGAACTGCAGGCTGTTTTCGCCCAGGTAGTAGTTGTAGAGGATGCAGGTGAAGACGAACAGCGACAACGCAACGCTGACGAAGATGCGCCCCCAGTCACCGACCACGGCGGCCAGCGAGTTCTGGGTCAGGACGATGCCGTCACCTTCGAAGCCCGGGGTGTAGAAGCCCGACAGCAGGATCAGCAGCGCGGTGCAGGTGCAGATCACGAAGGTGTCGAGGAACACGCTGAAGGCCTGAACCACGCCCTGTGCGCCCGGGTGTTTCACCGAGGCCACGGCGGCGACGTTCGGCGCACTGCCCAGGCCCGCTTCGTTGGCGAACACGCCACGCTTCACGCCCATGACGATGGCGCTGCCGAGCAGGCCGCCGAAGGCCGGGTCGAGACCGAAGGCGCTTTTGAAGATGGTTTCCAGCATGGCTGGCACGTGCTCGATCTGGGTGCCGATCACGTACAGGGTCACGCCGATATAGGCCAGGGTCTTGACCGGTACCAGCAGGTCGGACACTGCAGCGATGCGCTTGATGCCGCCGATGAAGGTGATGGCCAGCAGCACCGCCAGGACGATCCCGGTGTGGCGTGGGTCGAAGGCAAAGGCGTTTTGCAGCGAGTGGGTCACGGTGTAGGACTGCAGGCCGATGAAGGCGAAGCCGTAGGTGACCAGCAGCAGGACCGAGAACACCACTGCCATGCCTTTCAACTTCAGGCCGTGCTGGATGTAGTAGGCCGGGCCGCCACGGTACAGGCCGTCGCCGTCGGCGCGCTTGTAAACCTGCGCCAGGGTGCATTCGAAGAAGCTGCTGGACATGCCGACCAGTGCGGTCACCCACATCCAGAACACCGCACCCGGACCACCGAGGGTTACGGCGATGCCGACACCGGCGATGTTGCCTGCACCGACGCGGCCGGCAAGGCTGAGCATCAGGGCCTGGAACGAGCTGAGTTGCCCGCCGCTGCTTTTCAGGCTGTCGCGGAACACCGCGAACATGTGGAAGAAGTGGCGCAATTGAACGAAACGCGAGCGAATCGTGAAGTAGCTACCGAGCCCGACAATGAGCACGATCAGTACTTTCCCTGAGAGGAAGTCGTTGATGACTTCGAGCATGGATTTTTCCTCGCTGTTTTTTGTGTAAGCAAATGCTGGATGTTCAGAAACATCGCGTTACACCGGTTTGCGCGCGGCACGACAGGTGAGGCGAAGGTTTCGTCCCGGATCCATTTCGCGGGTTTGTTATTAGTTCGGGTTTCGCATGGGTTATGGCCTCGTTACCGACGACCGCTCACGCGAAGAGGGGCGGCACTATACCGATCAGTGTGGCGCCCGTCTGCACGCTTGTGGTGCAAGCGACGAAACGAGAGTTGCTGCAAAAATCAAAAGATCGCAGCCTTCGGCAAGCTCCTACAGGGTTACATCCATCATGTAGGAGCTGCCGAAGGCTGCGATCTTGGCGGTATCAAATACACAAAAACATTTAAACGTCCTGCCCGCAAAGAAGTTAAAAAAAAAGGGCTTGGGGACTGATCCCCAAGCCCTCAAAAGGTGAGAGGTGTCTAGTCCCTCGACCTGGTGAGCGGTGCTACAAATAACGCGTCGGCTCAGGCTTTGAGCGGAACCAGACGCGGGGCAATCATGTTTTCCGGGCGCAGGATGTCGGCGAGCATGGCTTCGTCGAGCAGGCCTTCTTCGCGCACCAGTTCCAGCACGCCACGGCCGCTTTCAAGGGCGATACGGGCGATGCGGGTGGCGTTTTTGTAGCCGATGTACGGGTTCAGCGCGGTGACCAGACCGATCGAGTGCTCGACCAGTTCGCGGCAGCGGGCTTCGTTGGCGGTGATGCCGACGATGCAGTGCTCGCGCAGCATGTCCATGGCGCGTTGCAGCAGGCGGATCGAGTCGAGGATCTTGAACGCGATCAGCGGCTCCATCACGTTCAGCTGCAGTTGGCCGCCTTCGGCTGCCATGGTCAGCGCCAGATCGTTACCGATGACCTGGAAGGCCACCTGGTTAACGGCTTCCGGAATCACCGGGTTGACCTTGCCAGGCATGATCGAGCTGCCTGGCTGACGCGCTGGCAGGTTGATCTCGTTGATGCCGGTGCGTGGGCCGCTGGATAGCAGGCGCAGGTCGTTGCAGATCTTCGACAGCTTGACCGCGGTGCGCTTGAGCATGCCGGAGAACAGCACGAAGGCGCCCATGTCGGAGGTGGCTTCGATCAGGTCGGCAGCGGGCACCAGCGGCTGACCGCTGATCAGCGCCAGACGCTGGACGGCCAGCGCCTGATAGCGCGGGTCGGCGTTGATGCCGGTGCCGATCGCGGTACCGCCCAGGTTCACTTCAGTCAGCAGTTCCGGGGCCAGCGTCTTCAGACGGGCCAGGTCTTCGCCCATGGTGGTGGCGAACGCACGGAACTCTTGACCCAGGGTCATCGGCACGGCGTCTTGCAGCTGGGTACGACCCATCTTCAGGACGTGGTTGAATTCTTCACCCTTGGCGGCGAAGGCCTGAATCAGGCTGTCGAGGCTGGCCAGCAGCGAATCGTGACCCAGCAGCAGACCCAGGCGAATGGCGGTCGGGTAGGCGTCGTTGGTCGACTGCGCCATGTTGACGTCGTCGTTCGGGTGCAGGTACTGGTACTCGCCTTTCTGGTGACCCATTGCTTCGAGCGCAATGTTGGCGATCACTTCGTTGGCGTTCATGTTGGTGGACGTACCGGCGCCACCTTGAATCATGTCGACCACGAATTCTTCGTGGAAATCACCGCGGATCAATCGGGCACAGGCTTCGCTGATGGCAGCGTGCTTGGCTTCGCTCAGATGACCCAACTCACGGTTGGCGTCAGCGGCGGCCTGTTTGACCATCGCCAGACCCACAACCAGTTTCGGGTAATGCGAAATCGGAACGCCGGAGAGACGGAAGTTGTTCACCGCTCGCAGGGTCTGGATGCCGTAGTACGCTTGAGCCGGTACTTCGAGGGCGCCAAGCAGGTCGTTTTCTGTGCGGAAAGATGCAGCGGAGGACATGATAGAAATCATCTCGATATGGACCCGGTCTATGCCGGAACGCTGCGAATGCTAGGCTTACAGGATTTTTTGGGCCAATGCTGTTAAACACTGGCCTATGCACATTCGGCATAATGCCCGTGTGACGCCGCCTGCGCGGCAGACGTGTGACCTGTTTTGGTGCGTTCCCGGGAGGGCGTGATGAATCTGGAAAGCAAATGGCTCGAGGACTTCAGTGCCCTGGCCGCCACCCGCAGCTTCTCGCAGGCGGCCGAACGGCGCTTCGTGACCCAGCCAGCGTTCAGTCGGCGGATCCGCAGCCTCGAAGCGGCGCTGGGCCTGACGCTGGTCAACCGCTCGCGCACGCCGATCGAACTGACGGCGGCCGGGCAACTGTTTCTGGTGACCGCGCGCACCGTGGTCGAACAGCTCGGCGAAGTGCTGCGCCACCTGCACCACCTGGAAGGCGGGCAGGGTGAAGTGATGCAAGTCGCGGCTGCGCACTCGCTGGCGCTGGGTTTCTTCCCGCGCTGGATCGCGCAACTGCGCAATGAAGGGCTGAACATCGCCACACGGCTGGTCGCGACCAACGTCGGCGACGCGGTGCACGCGCTGCGCGAAGGCGGCTGCGACCTGATGCTGGCGTTCTACGACCCGGACGCAGCGATGCAGATGGATCCGGAAATCTTCCCGTCGTTGCACCTGGGCCAGACCGAGATGCTCCCGGTGTGTGCGTCGGATGCCGAAGGCAAGCCGCTGTTCGATCTGGAAGGTGACGTCAGCGTACCGTTGCTGGCGTACAGCGCCGGGGCGTTTCTCGGGCGCTCGGTAAATGGTCTTTTGCGTCAGCGTCAGCTGCGCTTTACCACCATCTATGAGACCGCCATGGCCGACAGCCTGAAAAGCATGGCCCTGGAAGGCCTCGGCATCGCCTGGGTACCGCAACTGAGCGTGCGCGCCGAGCTGGCCCGCGGCGAACTGGTGGTCTGCGGCGGCCCGCAATGGCATGTACCGCTGGAAATTCGCCTGTACCGCTGCGCACTGGTGCGCAAGGCCAACGTACGGTTGCTCTGGCGCAAACTTGAGGGCGGCGCTGCACAGGCTTCTTGAGTGGTGGGTCTGTGGGAAAAGATCGCAGCCTTCGGC
>NZ_JABULD010000098.1:0-14284 GCF_014060985.1 Pseudomonas sp. MD195_PC81_125 | reverse complement strand
TTTTGTGGTGAGGGGGATTTATCCCAGATGGCTGCGAAGCGGCCCCTCTTTTGACTTTAGAAACAGGGGCCGCTTCGCGCCCCATCGGGGATAAATCCCCTCACCACAGAACCCCCTGACTACAGATAAATGTCCTGACAACAGATAAATTCCCTCGCCACAAACGCGTTGTATCACGTGCAGAGGTTTTATATGGCCGCCTACAACCTGCGCCAGCTCAAGTACTTCGTCACCACCGCCGATTGCGGCAGCGTGGCCGAAGCCTCGCGCAAGCTCTATATCGCCCAGCCGTCGGTATCGACCGCGATCAAGCATCTGGAAGAAAGCTTCGGTGTGCAGCTGTTCATCCGCCATCACGCCCAAGGCGTGTCGCTGACGCCCAGTGGCTCGCGGTTTTATCGCAAGGCGCTGGAGTTGCTGCGGGTGGCGCATGAGTTCGAGCAGAACGCGCTGGCTGACAACGACGTGGTTTCCGGGCAGATCGATATCGGCTGTTTCGAAACCGTCGCGCCGTTGTACCTGCCGCGCCTGATCGCCGGGTTCAAGCAGCGCTGGCCGGGGGTGGAAATCCGTATTCGTGACGGCGAACAGCAGGAACTGGTGCAGGCACTGACCGCCGGCAGCATCGATGTCGCGATGCTGTTCGAGCACGACCTCGACAGCACCATCGAAACCACCTCGCTGATGCCCCCGCAGCAGCCTTACGCCTTGCTGCCGGCCGACCACCGCTTTGCGCAACAGACGAAAGTCTCGCTGCACGATCTGGTGCTGGAGCCGATGATCCTGCTCGACGTGGTGCCGAGCCGTACCTACTTCGTGAGCATCTTCGAAGAGCGCGGACTGACCCCGCACATCGTTTTCAGCTCACCGTCGATCGAGATGGTGCGCGGCATGGTCGGGCGCGGTTTCGGCTTTTCGATTCTGGTGACCCGGCCGTTCGGCGAGTACACCTACGACGGACAGAAAGTGGTGTGCGTGCCGCTGGCGGAAACCGTGACTGGTTCGGGCCTGTCAGCCGCCTGGCTGCGCCGGGTGCAACTGACCAAACCGGTGCAGTTGTTCGTCGATCACTGTCGGGAGGAATTGGCTCGACTGTACGCCTGAACGTACGTCGAACCGTGTTTCAAGCGCGGATAAAAGCCAGCAGCCGTTGCAGCATCGCATCACAGGCATCGAGTTGCGCGCGACTGACAAACTCGTCCGGTTTGTGCCCCTGATCCATGCTGCCGGGACCACAGACCACCGTTGGGATACCCGCCGCATCGAACAGTCCGCCCTCGGTGCCGAACGCCACGGTGCCGAATTCCCGCGAACCGCAGAACGCCGCGATCAGCTCCGCCGCCTGACTCTGCGCATCGGTGGCCAGGCCGGGATAAGCCGACAGCTCACTGAAATGAATCGCGCTGTACTCGCTGACCGCCCGCATGCGCGGCAGCACGTGCTGCTCGGCGTAGGCCTGCAACTGCTGCGCGACCAGGCTCGGATCCTGCGAGGGCAGGGCGCGGATTTCGAAGTCGAAGCGGCAATCGGCGGGGACGATGTTCAAGGCCTTGCCGCCGCTGATCACGCCGGTCTGCACCGTGCTGTAGGGCGGATCGAAACGGCTGTCGTGCTGCTCGGGTGCCTTCAGTTGTTGGCCGATGCGCCCCAGTTCGCCGATCAGCTCGGCGGCATACTCGATGGCATTGACCCCTAGCGGCGCGTAGGCCGAATGGCACGGATGCCCGTGTACGTCGCAGCGCATCGCCAGTTTGCCTTTGTGGCCGAGCACTGGTTTCAGTTCGGTGGGTTCACCAATGATGCACAGCAAAGGTTTGACTGGACGTTGTTCCAGTTCGGCGAGCAACGAGCGCACGCCGAGGCAACCGACTTCTTCGTCGTAAGACAGGGCAATGTGCACCGGCATGCGCAGTGTTGCTTGCACCAGCGCCGGCACCAAGGCCAGCACGCAGGCGATGTAGCCCTTCATGTCGGCGGTGCCACGGCCGAACAGCTTGCCGTCACGCTCGCTGAGTTCGAACGGCGCTACGGTCCACGGTTGGCCGTCGACCGGCACCACATCGGTGTGCCCGGAGAGCACAATGCCCGGTTGCCCGGCCGGGCCCATCGTCGCGAACAGATTGGCCTTGCTGCGCTCGGCGTTGTAGATCAGCTCGCACGGTACGTCGAAGCCAGCGAGGTAGTCGCGCACGAACTCGATCAGTTGCAGATTGGATTCGCGGCTGGTGGTGTCGAAGCCCACCAGCGTCTTGAGCAACGCGGCGCTGTTGCTCATCGATCATCTCCGGCAACGCCATAGCCCGGTGCCTTAGCCGGGTCGAGCGCGCGATCGATGTAGTCCTGCAGCTGCGGCTGATAGGCGTCCCAGAGTCTTTGCAACTCGCCGATCGGATTCTCGTCGGCCCAGTCCACCCGCAGATTGACGATCGGCCAGGTCTGCTCGCCGACCACCATCACGGCCGCCGAATGCACTGGCCCGGCTTCGCCACCGAGGGCCTGGGCGGCGTGCAGGGCCTTGAGCAAACGGTCGGCCAATTGGCCTTCGCCGTCTTCAAAGGCGCTGACCATTGCTTCGATCACCGCGCGCCCGGCGAGCATGTTGCCGGCGGCCACGCATTGTTCGCCGGACACGGCGTTGTGCACGCCGAGGGTTTGCGCCCCACTGAAATGCGCGGTCTGGCCGAGGTGGTTGATCGCGGTGATTTGCCGGTACTGGCTATAGCCGTTGCGGGTCAGCACCTGGTCCAGCGCCGCATCGGGCGCGTGACCTTGTTCCATCAGCGCGAGGACTTCCGGGCCGAGGGACGGCAGTGTGATGTTCTGGCTCGACACCGCGCCAACCCCCGGCAGCAGCCACGGGCAACGCGCACCGACGGCGATGCTGGAGGAACTGATGGCGACACCGAACTGGCCGGTTTCGGGGCAACGGGCTGCGATTGAAAAGGTCATGGTCTAACTCCTTTCGAGGAATTTGTTGTCCTTGCGGGCCTCATCGCTGGCAAGCCAGCGATAGCCGCGACTCGGTCTGCCGACTTACTCGGGAATCACCGCCACCACATCAATCTCCATCAGCCACTGTGGCTGCCCGAGTGCCGACACCACCAGCCCGGTGGAAATCGGGAACACACCTTTGAGCCACTTGCCGACTTCCTGATACACCGGCTCGCGGTAGCGCGGGTCGATCAGGTAAGTCGTGGTCTTGACGATGTGGCTCATGTCGCTGCCGGCTTCTTCCAGCAACTGTTTGACGTTGCGCATCGCCTGTTCGGCCTGCGCGCGCGGATCCCCGAGGCCCACCAGGTTGCCGTCGAAATCGGTGCCGACCTGACCCCGCACATACACGGTGTTGCCGGCGCGCACGGCTTGGCACAGGTCGTTGTCCAGGGTCTGGTTTGGGTAAGTGTCCTTGGTGTTGAACATACGGATGCGGGTGTGGGTTGGCTTGCTCATGTACAGCTCCAGACTGGGTATTCAGCGGCGCAGAAGCACCGCCGCGAAAGTAGGCAATCAAGCGTCGACGGTGTCGGCGGCTTTCGTGTTGGCGGTCGAATGCAGGGCGGCTTCACGCTGCTCGGCATCTTTGTAATCAAGGTATTTGCGCTGGGTGGCGATGTGGTCGGCCACGTGTTTGGCGTCATGCCACACGCCCCAGATAAACGACGAACCGCGCCGCGACTGCCATGGCAGCCCGAGGAAATACACCCCCGGCTCACTGGACACGCCGCGCTGGTGCTGCGGTTTGCCCTTGTCATCAAATGCCGCGACTTGCAGCCAGGAATAATCCACGGCGAAGCCGGTGGCCCAGATGATCGAGGTGATCCCGGCTTCGGCCAGATTCAGATCGAGCAGCGGATTTTTCACGCACTCCGGATCTGGATAGGTCTCTCGCGCTTCAGGTTCTTGCGGCAGGTCGAGGCCGTTGCGTTCGATGTAGGCATCGGCGGCATCTAGCAAGGCGAGGTAGTTGTCATCGCCACGTTTGAGGTTGTCGACCAGGTCCTGCTTGAAGGTCACCACGCCGTTATTGAACGACTCGGTCACGCCGACCAGGGTCATGCCACGATGGGCCAGACCCCGGAAATCAATGGTGCGTCCACCATGGGCGCCGCTGACGGCGATGGTCACGTGTTCGCGACCGGGTTTCATCGCCGCCTGATCCCACTCACCGAGCACCCCCAGCCACCAGCAGAAATCACGGTTGCGATAGGCACGCGGCGGACGGTCGTGAGCGCCGACCGAAAGGTAAACCTGTTTGCCGGAACGCTGCAGTTCATCGGCGATCTGCACACCGGACGAACCGGCACCGACCACCAGCACTGCGCCGTCGGGCAGTTGCTGCGGGTTGCGATAGTCGGCGGAGTGGATCTGCAACAGACGCGGGTCTTGCGGTGCGATTGGCGGGATCACCGGACGCTGGAAAGGACCGGTCGCCGCGACCACCCGGCTGGCCTCGATCACGCCCTCGGAGGTCTCGACAGTGAAGCCCGGACGCCCGACATTGCGCACCACGCTTTTGACCTCGACGCCGGTGCGGATCGGCGCGTTGAATTTCTTCGCATAGGCTTCGAAATAGTCCGCGACGCGCTCCTTGGGGGCGAAGCCATCGGGATCGACGTCATCGAATTCCAGCCCCGGAAAGCGGTCGTGCCACGCCGGACCGTTGGCCACCAACGAGTCCCAGCGCCCGCTGCGCCAGCGTTCGGCAATGCGGCTGCGCTCCAGCACCAGGTGCGGTACACCGAGTTTGCTCAGGTGCTCGCTCATCGCCACCCCCGCCTGTCCGGCGCCCACGACAAGCGTGTCTGTTTTTTATTGTTTCAGTGCTCATTTGTACATCCTTCCTGGCAAGGCAAGTGGATTCGGATCGCTTCAGGCTTGTCCGTTTTGCTTGCGGTCAGACTAGGCAGGAGGGGGGTATCGGTAAAATATTATTAAGCTGGGATGTGAATACAAATTGCTGAAGCAGAAGGGATTAAGCCAGTAAAACCGCGGCTTGCAGGGTAGGAGGAGAGTTGCCCCGGGCAGGAAAACCCGGGACAGAGTTGGAAAATATCGACTGCAGGGGCAGCAAGCGCTCAGTTCAAGTGACTGGGCGAGATACCCAGCAGCCCGGTCAGCGTATTCATGATTGCCTGCTGCCGCGCGCGATTGCTCTGGTGCTCGGCTTCGGCGGCGGCGACATCGGCGGCGCAATGCGGACAGATCACCTCGTGCGGATAGATGTACTGCAAGCAGCTGCGGCACAGGCTCAGTTGCGGGGCGATCCGGCCTTGTTCCGGCGATTGCTGGCCCTGATTGATCCACGCCAGTTTGATTACCTGACCGCTGTCGCTGACGCTGCTGACTTTCTCGCCGGTGTCGATGCGTTCGGTGATCAGGTCGAAGCGACCGACCGCAAACGACTTTTGCGCCGCGTCCTCGACCTTGACGATGCGCTCGCGCAGCCCGCGCTTGTGCAGCTCCAGCGTACGGTAATGGCAATAGGGGTTGTTGCCGGGTTTGCCGAGCAGCGAATGCGAAGTCCAGGTGCAGCCGCCGCGACAGACGTCGTTGTAATAACAGCCACGGCAGTAACCCCACATGTCATCCACTGAGCGCAAGCGCCCGAAATGCATGCCTTCGCTGTAATGCCAGATGTCGTGCAGGCTCATGCTGCGCACATTGCCGCCGGAGAAACCCACGGTGGCCAGGGACGGGCAGCCTTTGACCGTGCCGTCGGCCTCCAGCGCCAGAACGGTCTGGCCGGCGGCGCAACCGCTCCAGTGCACGCGCTCGTCGCCGAAGCCGCGCCACAGGTGTTCATACGGGCCGTAATAGCCGATGTTGTTGCCGACATTCATCAGCAAGCCACGGTCGACACCTTCGCGATACAGCCGCGCAAGCAGCGGCATCACTTCGAGCAATTGATAGGGTTGCAGCAGCAACTCCGGATGATCCACCGCGTTGCCCATGGCGACGGTGATCTGGATCTGCCAGTGGGTGGCACCGAGTTCGATGATGGTGTCCATCAGCGCTGGCAAGTCGGGCAGGGTCGCGGCGCCGATCTGGGTGTTGACGCTCACCGCCAGCCCCGCGGCTTTGGCCCGGCGCAGGGTGTCCACGGCCTTGTCGAACGAGCCGGGAACGTTGCGCACCGCATCGTGCAACGGCGCAAGTCCATCGAGGGAAATGCCCACGCCGTCGAGCCCGGCATCCACCGCCGCCTGCATCTTCGCCGGGGTCAGGTTGCGCCCGCCGGTCTGGATCGCGCAGTACATGCCGTGGTCGTGAATGGCCTTGATCAGTTGTGTCCAGTCCTTGCGCAGATAAGCTTCGCCGCCGATCAGGGTGATCTCGCGGGTGCCAAGCGCGGCCAGTGAATCGATGACGTCCAGGCATTCGCGGGTGTTGAGTTCGTCAGGCCGGCGATGCCCTGCGCGGGAGCCGCAATGCAGGCATTTCAAGTCGCAGGCCAGGGTGATCTCCCAGACCACGTGCACTGGCACGTAGCGTTTGAGATCGGTGTCGCTGAGATAACGGGCAGGGCGCACGTCTGACATGGGAAATCCTTGCGCACCATCCGGTGCGCGCTACGAAGGCATTGACCGCCGTTGAACTAGCCCCGGGCGCGATCCTGTGCAATCGCGCCCGGGGCCTGTCGGTTAGCGTTTTTCCAGACGCGTGATTTCCGCTTTCAGATGCTCAAGCGCACTGCGCAAGGCGCCCTCATGCGCCACTTGTTGCTCGGCCTGTTGCACCACGGATCTGAGCTGCGCCAGATCGCCGCCGGCCTGCGCCTGCTGCACGGCCACGGCGTACAGTGGCTGCGGATGTGGCGTGGGGTGTGGTTGCTCGCTGGGCGCCTGATGCACCGCGACGTGCTTCACTTCGTGCCACTGGCCTTTTTTCTTCATAGCGATAATCGACAAAACCGCTGGCCCAGTCGCCGCCCAGGATGCCTCTGAGGTGGAAGGTCTGGGCGATCTGGCTGAGCGGGCCGCTCGGACCACCGTCAAGGGTGAGAATGATGTGGTTTTCGACGTTTGCAGTCAGTTTGGTTTCGGAAAAACTGCCCCAGACCTGAGTCCGGAAATTGACCGTCGGCCAGGTGGCCTGAAACACGCTGGCAATCCCGCTGACACGCTTGTTCACGGTATCGACCAGCAGATCAAGGGTCAGAACCGGTGCGCCGGGCAATGCATTGCTGATGCTGAGACGGGTGTGAAAAAGTCCAATCGACATGGTGCTACTCCCTAAGTGAATGGCGGATCAAGTGGCCTGACTCAGTGGCTCTGCAGCCGGCTGACCTCTTTCTTCGCGGTGTCCAGTGCGTCGCGCAATTTCGGCAGTTGCTCCAGTTGCTGTTCGGCGAGTCGGGCGAGATTTTTCATCTGCGCCAGATCACCGCTGGCAATGGCGCTCTGAATCGGCGCGGCATACAGCGGCAGGATTGGTGGGTGCGGGTTGATCACCGGGCCGGGATTGAACGGTGAAGGTATCGACTCCACCAGATGCGCGGGGGCGTTGTTGACCTCATGCCAGCGTTGACCATCGAAGTAGCGATAGTTGGCGACACCTTCGCGCCAGTCAGTGCCCACCACCAGCCGCACCTCGAAGTTATCGATGGAGTTGGCGCCTGGGCCGCCGTGATTGCCCTGGGCCGTCACGAGGATTTTGCTGACACCGGGCGACATCACGGTGAGGTAGGTGTACTCGCCCCAGACGTCGGAATGCACGTCGAGTGGCGGATTGGTCGCCTGGGTGATCGCGGCGGTGCCGCTGACTTTCGTATCGGGTGTCGAGACCAGCAGATGCAGGGCCAGCGACTGCGCACCGGGCGCGCCGGTGCCGATGCGATAGCTCACCGGGAACAGGCCGACATTTTCAGTAGAACCGGACATGTTGTTTGCCTCCATTGCAATGTGATTGATGGCTTCAGGACTTTTCGTGCCTGGAAACTTCCCTGGCCAGTTTTTCGTACGCGTCTTTCAGGTCTTGCGCTTCAGGCTTGCTGGTGTCGCGTTGCTGCAACAGCGTCTTCATGTGTTGCACATCGCCTTGCTTGATCGCACTTTGAATGGCGACGCCGTAAGGCGGGATGTTGGCCGTTGAACGGGACATAGCGAGGGTTTCCTCATTGGTGCTGCAAAACCGCCCCCTGACGAGAAGGGGCGCCTTACCTGACAGACAGGTAGCCGCGACCTGCAAGAACAGCGGCAGGCGCTGTTCTCCACGAGCGGGTTACCTGATCCGTCGGGATCTGATCGAGTGCGGGTTTCAGTGCGCGCAGCGCAGACGTCAGCGCGTCCGGGCTGGCGCCGGCGTTCTCAGCCGAACCCGCCGGGCGGGACTTCGGGAGCGTCGCGTGTGGCCTGCCTGAGTGGCAGATGCAGAGAATTGACCGGTACGTTGTTCATCTTTCTGTCCTTGATAGAACACAACGAAACGCAGGGATCAGTGACGCGCTCGGCAAGAGCGCAGGAGAACCGCAAGCACAAAAACCATCCCTGATTGCTTTTCCAGTGCCGCTACGGGCGAGTGCCGATTCGACATTCGCTGGGTGGCTGGCATATCGCCAGCGATGCAACCCTAGATGCGAATTTGCGGCCTTGCCAGAGAAAGCGCCGAACGGTCGTGGGCGGGAGATTGACGGCTCGCGGGACGTATCCGCTCAAGGGCTGCAAACCGTTGAGCGGACGAAGGTATTTCCAAGGGCAGAAAGGGCCAAGGCCAGCGCAGAGCCGGATGGATTGATTGGCAATAAGCAATCCTTCCGCCCGACATATCACGTCAGCGCTGCCCTGAGGCTGGGAAGTCAATTGCCGTCGGCGACCTTGCGTTCGATCTCATCGGTCTTGCGCTTGAGTTCCTCCGCTTCCTGTTCCTTGGTGCGGATCGAGGTCGGCGTCAGTACCTCGTCCACAGCTTTGGTATCGTCGTCGCTGTCCTGCAGATCCCGGCGAACCACATCCACCGGTTTGCCGGCAGCGTCGAGCGGAGGCGCGTTATGAGGGGTTGCGGGCTTGCGGTCGTCAGTGTTTTTCATTTTCATACCTCCATTGGCTTACAACGTTGGATACGACGACATGACACGAGTTCGAGAAATTTCACGGGTGACTGTCGCGGCCCTCGGCTGTGCGCTGCTAATCGCTGCCAACTCAGCACACGCCGCCAGTTTCGACTGTGCCAAGGCCAAAGCGCCAGACGAGAAAGCCGTCTGCGCCAACCGCACGCTGAACGATCTGGACGTCACCATGGGCGAGCTGTTCAGCCTCGATAAACGCCTGCTGCCGATGGGCGGGCGCGACGCGCTGATCGGCGAACAGCAGGCTTTTCTGAAAAGCCGCAAGGCCTGTGGCGCCAAGGTCGGTTGCTTGACTGAGCTGTATCAGAAGCGGGTCACGGCGCTGCGCAATATCATCGAGACGCGGGTGATGACGCAGGGGCCGTTTTGACGGACTGATTGACCCTTTGGTCGATGCATAGCAGCATCCCGGGCAAACCCATTCACCAACAGGAATTTGCCACGATGTCTGGCACTGATGATCTTGATGAATTGCTGGAGCGTGTGAACGACGAGCAATCGTTCATTGCGTTTATTCAGGCACTGGGTGCCGATTTCGCCCGTGAGCAGACGATGAACGAACCGCTGTCCCCCTATGGGCGGAGCGCCTTGGGTTGGGAAAATGGATCTGTGGATGCGTTTCTCGAAGCCGCAGGTGCCTGGGCGATTGACAGTTCCAGGCAGGTGGCGGCGGAAGTCGCTTCAGCCAACGTATGGCAGCGCTGTGCGAGTATTTTGCTGGCCGGCAAGTTTTATGAGTGAGAGGGGCGAGGGAATGTCAGTTTTGCGAGTCCCTGATTGCCTTGGCCAGTTGTGCTGCCTCGGCACGCAACGTGTCGAATTGTTCGTTCAACTCGATGTAGCCGGGTTTCCAGGCAAATACCCCATCGACGCGACTTTGCCCTAAAACCACATCATTGAACGAGCCCATACCACCGTAGGCCGATAACAAGTAGGTGATCCCGGAATAATCAGAGGCAAGAAGACGCGCTCTTGTGTTGCGCATCCACTGGCTCCAGTGCATGTCTCCATCGTATTCAAGTACCTCGATCAATTGATCAAGAACGATGAGCAGCTTTTGCGTCTTCGGTCCCATTTCCTGATACCTCCTGTTTGATCGCGCTGGCTTTCAACGGATGACCGAATCGGTAAACCCTTAAAGCAAACTCCACGACACCCCGACATAGACCCCGAACCCTTCACCCGGCGTAGACCGCGCCGCATCCAGACCTTTGTCGTCATACCCCGGCGTGACGGTGGCGGCATAGTGCTTGTTGGTCAGGTTGCGCAGGTCGAGCCAGGTTTGCCAGTCGTTTTTTCGGCGCGTTGTAGCCGACGGTGGCGCCGAACAGTGCGTACGGATCGGCGAAGTAGCTGTTGGCGTAATCCACCGCGACCTTGGACACCAGTTGCGTGTTGACCGCCGCGAAGAAGCCTTGCGGCCAGTCGTGGCGCAGTTCGCCCTGGTAGTAGTGCATCGGCAGGCCGGGCAGGCGGTTGTCGCCGAAACGCGAGTCGTCGCGGTAGTGGAAATCGCTGAACGTGTAGGCCTGACGCAGGCTCAATTTACGTCCGTCGGCGGCTGACCACAGCGTGCTTTGCAGACTGGCTTCCACGCCTTGGTGCACGGTGGGGCTGGCGTTGAGTTCGTACGGGGGTGACGGCGTTGGCATCCGGCAATACCGACAGCAACTCGTGGCGCACCTGCGCGTAGTACCACGCCAGGCTCCACTGGCCGAGCGCGCTGTCGCCGCGACCGCCGAGTTCGAGGGTGGTCGCAGTCTGGTTCTGCAGTTTGATCGGGTCGCTCTGAGTGCCGGTCGCTGCACCGTTGCTGGCCGGGAAGCGAATGTTCGAGCTGTAGATCAGCGACCACGGGTGCGGTGCTTCCACCGAACGGCTGAGGTTGCCGAACAGCTGCAGGTCCGGCGTGACCTGATAGCGCAGGCCCAGACGCGGCGCATAGTCCCAGTCGCTCATGCTGGTCTTGCCGCCGTTTTGCGGGTAGGTGACGGCGCTTTCGCGGCGGGTGTAGACGGCGGCGAGGCCGGTGGTCAGCCACAGGTCGTCGGCGATCTCCAGATCGTTACCGACGTGCAGAACGGTGTCCGAACCCTGATAGGTGAAGTTGCGCATGCGCGTGCCCGGCGCATACGCAGCGGTGTTGCCGGACGGGATGCGCACGAATTCACTGGCGCCGTCGTTGGGCAGGTGTTTGGTGGTGCGCAGGCCGATGGTGCTGCGGCTTTCCATACCCAGAAAAGTGTCGCGGCGCTTGTAGTCGAACGTGCCGCTGACGTCGGTGTAGGCGACTTTCAGACGGTTCGGGCCTTCGCGCAGGTCCATCGGGTAGTCGTGATAGACCAGGCCGGTCTGAATGCTCGAATCGTCGTCGATGTAGTAGGTGGTCTTGTTGCCGATGAAGGTGCTGCCCGGTTGTTTGCGACTGTCGTCGCGCGCCACGTAAGCCGGGTTGGCCGCCCGTGGCGTGTGCTCGATCGAGTGTTTGGTCACGCGGCCGGCGAGGTCGTTGTCGGTCTCGCGGTAACGGAAATAGAAGCGGGTCTCCAGGTTCGGGTTGAAGCGATAGCCGAAGTTGGCGATCACGCCTTTGCTCTCGCTGGCGGTGTGATCCTGATAGCCGTTGGCGTTCGCGTCGGTCAGCGACACGTAGTAATCGAAGTCGCCCAGCACTTGCCCGGAACTGATCTGACGCTGCTGATAACCGTGGCTACCGGTGGCATAGCGCACTTGCAGTTTCGGCGCGTCATAGCCGGTGTGGCTGACGTAATCGATGGCGCCACCCAGCGCCAGTGCGCCGCGATCGAAGCCGTTGGCACCGCGCAGCACCTCGACATGGTCGAGCCACAGCGGTTCGAGCAATTCGTAGGGCGTGCCGCCGGGGGCCGGTCAGCGGCAGGCCGTCGAGCATCGTGTACAACCCCGAGGCATGCGCGCCCGGTGCGCGGTTGATCCCCGAACCCCGGATCGAAATCTTCACCCCTTCGTTGCCCGCCGACTGCGCGTAGACCCCCGGCTGATACGCCAGTACGTCCTGATTGCTCGCCACCCGGCCCTGCAACGGCTGACGCATGTCGACCACATTGCTGCCGCCGGGCACTTGCGCCAGACGCGCTTCGGCCTCGGCCACGGAGGCATTGGTGCCACTTGTCTCGTCAGCGGAAATCAGCACCTGGCCCAGCTCCATGCCTTTGGGTTCCTCGGCCATGACCGGGCAGGCGAGGGCCAGGCCCAGCAGGGCAGAGGGCAGGGATTTGGGCGACGGCATCGAGAAACTCCAGACAGACAGGAACGGGCAATGAACAGTGCGACGCCAGAAGGAACGATGGAAACACATGGCAATTTTGCTTTTTCGCCGGGGAGTCAGGGATGGAAGTGCTGGAGGTCAAGTCCGGAGACGGCATTCATGGCCGCAAACGCAGACGACCGGCCGCTGGTGATCGCGGCCAGTCGTTCGGGGGAGGGATCAGGCAATCTTCAACGCCATGAGAATGTCCAGCGGTGTCTGGGCAAATGCCCGGGCCTGCTCAATCATCTCGGCAAGGTTTTCTTCGGCGGTGAGCAGCGGCTGGTCACCCCTGAGCAGCACTTCGCCCTGTTCACCGATGACGGCCCACGCCAGTTGCGCCCAGTCTTGCGGGTCAGTCATGCCTTGTTTGAGCGAAATCAGGAACAACTGCTGGACGCGGCTGACTGCCACGCCACCGCCGGTGACCGGGCTGGCCAGCACCTGAATATCGCTGTTGAACAGTGCCCGCTTGCACAGTTGCAGGTTGAGGGTGTCGCAACGTTCCTGCACCTGCCTTTCAGCGGCCTCGCTTTGGCATGGCGCGGCGACGCCCATGCCGATCAGCACGGTGACAGCCTGCACCAGGTCGTCGTAAGACACGGAGCCCACAGCCATCGATAACTGCTGCAGGGTCTTCGCTGCATAGGCATTGGCTGCGAGCGCAGCGAGTACCGGGCTGTAAATCTCCGCTTGCAGCGAAGCCGCGCCGGCGGGACCGGTGACCGTGTCGGGAATGTTTTCAATGGCTTGCAACAGGACAAAACGGCTTCTCAGCAGGGCATCCCGCTGTTCGGCGGCAGACAGCCGATTGGCACCGCGTACGTACAGATCCCGGCGGAAGTTCTGATTGATGAAGTAGTCGCGCGCCTGTTCGCGCATGACCGGATGCTCGATCCCCTGCAGAAAGTCCATGCCTTCTGCACTCAGATTCAGCGCAGCAACGGTATCCAACGGCACGGCGGTCGCGGCGTAGTCGAGTTTGGCCGCCGCCATGGCGTCGACCACGTCGGTGAAATACATGCAGTTCCAGTCGCGATTGAAGTACTCATGGGCCACGTACTGACGATTCTGGCCCTTGATGCTCTGCAACTGGGCACCGAGAGCCGGCGCCGTTCTGGCGTACTTCGGATTGGCTGCCAACAGCGCTTCGGAAAATTGCATCGCGGCATCGATACGTTTGGCCGGGCTGGTGGAGGCGTGGCTGGCAAAGCGGTTGTGCAGACTGAACAGATTGCGCAAGGGCGCCGAAGGCGACCAGCCCGGGAAACAGTTGTAGCTGACATACAACAGGCCGCCGGGTTTGAGGTGGCGGCGGGCGAATTCGACGATCAGTTGCTGATTGTCGCGGCTGACCCAGGTCCAGATGCCATGCAGGCTGATACTGTCGAAGGCCGGCAGGTCATCCCGGGCCAGCAGTTGCTCGAAACTGTCGTCATACAGGCGCGCCTGGCTGTTCCAGTCGCTCGCCAATGCAATGGCATGCGCGGCCTGGGATGGCATGAAATCGGTGCCGACGTAGTTTCCCGGGTTGGCGGCGGCATGGATGTTGATCGACACACCCTGGCCGAAGCCCAGTTCGCAGTGGTAGCCAGCGGCACTCTCCAGCGTGGCAAACCCGCGCAACAACAGGCAAAAACGCTGGAACACCGGATTGATTTCCCGGCTATACGAGTAGGTGTAGCCCTCGTCGGTGAAATACCCTTCGTTCCAGGCATTGCTCATGGGTGCATCCTTCAATTCGCGAGTGAGAGCCGCTCTTATAAGGGGTTGGCAGTGCGCTCCACAAGCGGAAAAACATGTAGGTGAGTCTTACGATTGCCGAGGTGTTTAGACATCTGTCGGCCATCGCTGCTGTGGGCCGCAAATCGGTCATGCAGTCTTTCGGGTCAGCGCGCGGGTTAATTCGAGCACCATGCCCTGTAGGAGCTGCC